>JBAZGZ010000060.1:0-8622 GCA_041652615.1 Candidatus Omnitrophota bacterium
TTCGTTGGCGCTTTTTAACCTTTCTTATATAAACGGGGTAGTTTTTCATTCCCTTACCTTTATATTAATGCTTTGTGTGATTATAAGCTGGGAATTTACTCCTCCACGGCCGAAAAACGTATCAAGGTTTATATACATATCTTTTTTATTTCAATGGCTTCTTACGCCATTGATCTCGGCAGCACTTGGATCAACTCCTTCTCTGGATGCGCAGACCAGGCTTATGTTCGGGAGATATCTTTCATTTAATACAACGCCAAAGAGTAGACAACAGACGACAGAAAACAGGTGACAGATGACAGAAAAATACTTTCTAATATCTGTCTTCTGATTTTCAGTTTCTAATTTACGAGTTACGACTTGACAAAGAAGTTTTTTTTAGTATATTCTATTTGTAAACACGAATCGCCACGAATACAAAACAAATTACCACGAATTTATTTGTGGCAATTCGTTCTTGATTCGTGGTAATTCGTGCATAACCCCGCTCGCTCCTTTCAGTCGCTCGGGGTAAGTCGCACTAGCATTTCTTCGGCGTGCTTCGCACTTGAAAAATGCTGTGCTCATTAAAGAAGGAGAAAATATGGCAAAGAAGGTAGAGAATAAAAAAGAAGTAGAAAAATATTCTAAAAACGATATAGCTAAAATATGTGAACGGGCATATTTTATTTGGCTAAACAAATCAAAGCCTGCTAACAGTGCTATGGCCGACTGGCTTGCGGCAGAAAAAGAGTTAAGAAAAGAAGGTAAAATTAAGTAGGTTTTATTTTGATGGATGTCGGGATTTATTGAAGGAGGATGTTATGGCCAAAGTTAAAATGATTAAATGCCCGGAATGTCAGGATGAATTTGAGCTGGAAGATTATTTAGAGGCGGGGGATACTACTTTTTGTGCGAGTTGTGACGCGGAATTGAGGGTTACAAAACTTGACCCTCCTCAGGTTGAAATAGTTACGGCTATCGCAGATGACCCGGATTTTGGTGAAGCGGGCGGGGGTAACGATAGAGATTTTTAAAAAGGAGGATTAAATGTTAAAAAGGATTTTACCGGTATTTTTAATTTCAATAGTTGTTTTTTCAGTGTCAAGCTTTGCCGAAGAGCAAAAGGCAAGCGAGCAGCCCGTGGTCTCTAACGAACAGCCGAAAACAGAAGCTGAGCCTCAAGGCACGTCTCAGAGCGTTTCTCAGGAAGAAGTTATTAAAGGCGTGATAAAAGAAATAGCTGTTGATGGTAGTTTCGTGGTTGTTAACGATACAAAAATTCTTACTACAAAAGAGTTCCTTGATGATTCTTACCTTGAGGCTGGAGATAACGTAGAAATTACAGCAGAAAAAAGCGAGCAAGGTTTAAAGGCGAAAAGCTATAATTATATTTTTGAAGAAGAAGGGCCCACTTCGGTTCCTGAAGAATCTTCTAAGGACACGATAGAAGATACGCCTCAAGGGTATTAAAAATTTTGAAATGATTATAAATAAGCCCTCTCATTTATAAACGTGAGAGGGTTTATTTTTTAATGAGCACGTGATTTTTTCAAGCCGCAAGGCGTCAGAAAAAATCACAGTGCGAATCACCCCCGAGCGAACGAAGAGAGGGGGGTAATGAAATTCTGTGACAAGGTTAATAGCGTAGAAGAAATAATAGTGCGGGCTACCCCCGAAGGTGTTGATGAAAACAAGGAGGCATTAAGAGTGAGCAAGTATAAGAATTGCGATACTTCTGTTTCGCTTAATGGTATTAATGAACGAAGTAAAACAAGTGAGCGGGTTGATTCCCAAGATGAGGAGCCTGAGGAGTGTAAAGCAGAAATATTATCTGAAGAAAATTGGTATACGGCATATTTAAATTCCCTTAAAAATATAGACGACCTTTCAAAATTTATTTCCATCCCTGAAGAAGAAAAGCCCATACTAAAGCAAGTTATCAAGACTTTTCATGTGAGAGTGCCTTTGTATTATCTTTCGTTGGTCAAAAAGATGACCGACCCACATGACCCCATACGAAGACAATGCATCCCTTCTGTAGAAGAAATAGAGAGAGAGGTTCACGAAAAGATAGACCCGCTCGGAGAAGAAAAAAATTCTCCCGCACCATGCCTTGTCCACCGTTATCCCGATAGAGCCCTGCTTATAGTAACAGGAAGATGCTTTATGTATTGCCGACATTGTACGCGAAAAAGATTATGGCGAAGCAGGATACCGGAGCCAACGCTTAAAGACATTGATTTAGCTTTGACCTATGTAAAAGAAAACAAAGAGATACGAGAGGTGATTGTGTCCGGAGGAGATCCTCTGACTTTGCCTACAGAAAAAATAGATTATATCCTTTCCAACTTGAGCGATATTAAAAGTGTTGAAGTGATACGCATAGGCACACGAGCGCTCGCTGTGTTTCCTCAAAGAATAGATGAAAATCTTTGCAAGGTTTTGGCGAAGTATGAAAATCTCTGGATTAATACCCAGTTTAATCATCCTAACGAAATTACTTCCCAATCGGTGCTGGCTTGCAAGAAATTACAGCGTTGTGGTATTGTTATAAGTAATCAGTCAGTACTTTTGAAAGGGATAAATGATAATGTCAAAACAATGCTTGAATTGTGCCACAAGCTTCAGAATATAAGAGTAAGGCCGTATTATCTTTATCAGTGCGATCCCGTGGTGGGGGCGCATCATTTTAGGACATCAATCTGGCGGGGTATTGATATTCTGGAGAATATGAGGGGCCACACCAGCGGAATGTGTATTCCTACTTTTGTCGTTGATGGTATAGACGGTAAAGGAAAAATTCCGATAAGCCCGAATTATGTGCTTTCTGTTTCTCCGGATGGGCTTACGCTCAGGAATTATAAGAACGAAACACTGTTTTACTTTAACCCTAAAGAATAATGAGCACAATATTTTTTCAAGCGCGTAGCGCGCAGAAAAAATATTAGTGCGAATTATCCCTTAAGCGAACGAAGTGAGCGAGTGGGATAATGAGGTGTAAGCAAGCGCGTAGCGCGCAGAAAAAATATTAGTGCGAATTATCCCTTAAGCGAACGAAGTGAGCGAGTGGGATAATGAGGTGTAAGCAAGCGCGTAGCGCGCAGAAAAAATATTAGTGCGAATTATCCCTTAAGCGAACGAAGTGAGCGAGTGGGGTAGATACAGATTGCAGAAACCAGTAACCAGAAACCAGAGTACAGAAATAAATAAAATTGATGATGGAAGATAAAAAATAGAAAGAAAAAGATCATCTTTCAATCTTCACTTTTCTATTTTCTAGTTTCTATCATCTGGTTTCTGTAAACTGGTTTCTGGTTTCATAAAATAACAACCACCTTGTTAAAAACAATAGCCATAACATTTAATCTTAAGAAGAAAAACACCAAAGACGATAGCTGTGTTGAATATGATGAAATAGAAACTATCGATGCTTTGAGCAATGAGCTTAAAACATTTGCCACTTCGGTCGTCCGTATTGAACAAACCCCGAACATAATAAAAGACATAATCAGAACAAAGCCGGAGTTTGTTTTTAATATTGCTGAAGGCATAAGTTCTGGTCGTGCAAGAGAGTCTCAGGTCCCTTCGATATTGGAAAGCTTAAACATACCATATTCTGGCTCAGACCCGATAGCCCTAGGGATTGGTCTTGACAAATATCTGACAAATACCGTATTGAAATCAGCAGGAGTTCCTGTTCCGTTTGCTTTTATCGTCAGGGATGAAGCGGATTTATGCTCGCATAGAAGTATTTTTAAAAATAAAAAAAAATTCATAGTAAAACCTTGTTGGGAGGGATCATCTAAAGGCATTTTTATTGATTCTGTTGTTTGTGATTTTAGGGGGTTGAAGAAAAAGGCTTTTTATATAATTTCTAAGTATAGGCAGCCGGCATTAGCTGAAGAGTTTCTTGAGAAAGATGAAATTACCGCTGGTGTGTGCGGCAACAAACAGCCTTATCTTTTAGGTATGATGCGTATAGTTCCGGTTGATAAAGGTAATGGGATATTTTTATATTCTCAGGAAAATAAACGCGATTGGGAGACTAAAATAAGATACGAATCAAAGAGCGCGATAGAAAAGAAAATCCAAAAGCTCGTAAGGGAATATGCCATCAAAGCTTTTGTCGCTCTTGAATTAAGAGATATTGCGCGGATAGATTTTCGGCTGGATAAATTTAACGTTCCGCGGGTAATCGACGTTAATCCGCTGCCGGGATTATCACCGGCTTATAGCGACTTACCGATTCTGTGCAAGCTGGAAAATAAAAATTATAGTTATCTTATAAGGAAAATAATGATTGAGGCGTTAAAGAGGAATCGGTTATTGTAAGCTTGCCTTCTCGCTATGCTTGGGGGTATAATTCTACTACCCAGCAGGGTGCCCTGTTGGGCTGCCTTCGGCAGTTAGGGCTTAAAAAATCACAGTGTCATTATCACGCTATTATTTTTTCCTGCGCCATTAGAGGTTTGAAATATGGAGTTATATCATTACCCTGCTCGCTTGCTTCGTTCGCCCCAAGCTAAAGCTTGGGGCGATTTGACTAAGTTTTTTTGCACGCTTACGCAGGCAAAAAGGCAAGTCTCATTGCTCGGGGACAATTCGGCTATCCAACAGGGCGTCCTGTTGGACTACGCACTTTTCTGCGCTACCAGAAGCTTGAAAAGTTACTGCTTCATTATGAAAAAAATATTATTACTGGTTTTATTAATTATAATTTGTCAGGCTGATTCTTGTTTTGCCGAAATAAATTTATCTAAAGATGACCGGGTTATTATATTCGCGCCGCATCCTGATGACGAGGTCATAGCTTTAGGTGGGATAATCCAAAAAATTTTAAAAGCCGGAGCGAAGCTTAAAATAGTTTATCTTACCAACGGTGAATATAACGAAATAAATTATTTTTTCTATAAGAAGCACGCTGCCATGTCAACGGCCGGTTTTATTAATATCGGAGAAACACGGCAGAAAGAAGCATATAATGCGATGAAATATCTTGAAGTAAATAATGATGATTTGATATTTTTAGGCTATCCCGACAGGTTTACTGAAACGATACTCACCGGCTTTTGGGATAAAAAGTGGCCCGCCGCGAGTATGCTTACTCATATAAAAAAAGTACCTTACAAGAATGCGTTATCTCCGGGAGCTCTTTATATAGGAGAGAGCGTGCTTAGCGATATAAAAAAAGTTTTAAATGATTTTAAGCCAACGATAGTATTTACATCGAGCCCAAAGGACACAAATCCTGACCATCGCAGCTTGTATGTTTTTGTGAATACTGCTTTGTTCGAGTTGAAGGATAAATTTATTCCGAGAGAGCAGTATTCTTATCTTGTGCATAAGGTGGGCTGGCCCAAAGCAAAAAAATATCTTCCTTCTTTTGAATTGGATCCGCCGCCGGAATATGGAACTGCAAATGTAATTTGGAATAAGGTTCCTTTGAGTGAGGATGAGGTGAAGAATAAATACAAAGCGCTGCTTCTCTATAAAAGCCAACTTTCCATGGGTAGTTCCTATCTTTTGAGTTTTGTCAGGGCGAATGAACTTTTATCCAGTTATTCCTTTGTGGACACAAGGGCTGCAATCGAAACACAAAGTTCTGAAAAAGATTCTGAGATGATTTCCGAAATAACTTACTCGCGAGATGAAGAGTTTTTGTACATCAATATTTTATTTAATAAAAAAATAGCCAGAGGCATAAAGGCGGATATGTATTTTTTGGGTTATAAATCAGATAAAGATTTTTCTCTTATGCCAAAAATATTTTTTAAAGTAAAAGATGGTAGCATAATCACATACGACAAAAGAAAGAGAATTTATATCGACAATTTAAAAGCCACTTCACGAGGTAATACAATAACGATAAAATTTCCTCTAAAAGCGCTAGACAATCCGCAATATGTTTTTAGCAGGATGATTCTTAAAGGAAAAGTGCTTGCGGTATATGCGTCGGCATGGAGAATCCTGCAGTTGTAGTAATCACGAATTACCACGAATTTGGAACGAATTTCCACGAATGAGAAGCATAAGGCGAATGATTACAAATAGGGAGATTAATTCTCGCGAATTGATCCGTGGCAATTCGTCTCTAATTCGTAGAAATTTGTGTTTTAAACAAAAATGAAAAAAACCCGCATTCTAATTGCAGTTGCCAAAGAAGACAATGAACGAAAAGATATCTCTGATGTCTTAAGATGTAAAAATTCTATTCTTAACGTTTTATCAAAAAAGAATATCAAAACCGGTGTTCTGTTTGTTGAGAGAAAAGACTTTAATAATACCTCGAAGCTTAAAAAAACAATTTTAAATAAGAATCCCCATTGTATTTTCAATCTTTTTGAGGGTTTTGGTGACGAGCCGTTTCGGGAGGCTGACTTTGCCGAGATTCTTGAGAGAACGAATATTCCTTTCACCGGTAATCCATCTTTTGCACTTCGCGCTTGTCTGGACAAAGCAAAGGCTAAGAATATTTTAAAGAAGATGGGGATTCCTGTTCCGGCAGGGATAGTTGTAAAAAACATCAAAAATTTAAAAATGAATAACTTAAACTTCCCTGTTTTTGTGAAACCCTGTTCTGAAGACGCCAGTGTTGGAATAGACAAAGATTCTCTTGTCTATTCTGAAAGAAAGTTGCCCGGTGTTTTGAGGAAGCGTCTTAAGAAATTTTCAAAAGGCATTATTGTCGAAGATTTTTTGCCGGGCGCGGAATATAGTGTGGCATTTTTAGGTAATAACAAATACGAGGTGCTTGGGGTTTCGATGATTGATTATTCATTGTATAAAAAAATGCCTCTTTTTTTAACATATGCTTCAAAGTGGGAAGAGAAAACGGATGAATTTAAAAAGATTATGCCGTCTTGCGGCGCGTCAATCGATAAAAGTTTGAAAAAAAGAATAATAAACTTAGCTAAGGAAGCAGCCAATGCGCTTGGCTGCAGGGGCTATTTCAGGGTCGATTTGCGCACAAAAGGCGGGAAAATTTTTATAATCGACGTAAATCCAAATCCCGATATAAATGTAGACAGTGGATATGTAAAACAGGCCGATCAAAGCGGCTATAGTTATCCCGAAATTATTGAGAAAATAATTCAGTTGTCCGGTGCCACGGAAGCCCTCATTTACCATTGACAAAAATATTAAAGTTATATATAGTTTAGAAAGTAGAAAGTAGAGGGTAGAGAGTAGAGAGACGGGAAGAAAAGTGGCAATTCCTTCAAAGATTTTAAAATCTTTAGTTAAAGAATAGTCATAATTCTTTCTCTCTACTCTCTACTTTCTACCCTCTACTTAATAAGGAGGTATGAGATGGAGGAGCAGGATAAAGCACAAGAGTCAGTAATAAAAAAATCTTCCAATACGGGAAAAACTGTAATTAAAATAATTATCGGGATGATACTTATCCTTTTCGGGCTGATCGCGCTTATACGCTGGTGGCCAAGTCTTTGGACAATCATTAAGGGTTGTATAGGTTTGCTTTTGATTCTTGCGGGTGTAATTACTCTGGCGATTGCAAAAGAATAAACATGCATGAAAATTTAAAGGGCAGGCCGTAAGTGTCTGCCCTTTTATTTTTGTGTTTTAGAAGCTGATTTCCACGGATCAAAACGTTCGCTTTGCTTTTACTCGGCGGAATCTCGCCGAAGGCGGACGGATAAACGCACAGAGCGGGCGTGAATCCGTGTAGATATCTGCGGCAATTCGCTTCTATAAAATAAGGAGGGTTAAATTTGAAAATCGGTTTGGCTTTAGGCGGAGGGGTTGCGCGAGGGTTTTTTCATATCGGCGCAATAAGAGCTTTAGAAAAATCAAAAATAAAGATAGATCTTATTTCCGGGACTTCCATAGGTTCATTGATTGGCGGGCTTTATGCTTTGAATGCGGATATAAATAAAGTCGAAGAGCATGTCATAGAAATCCTTGAGCGGCACCAGAAGGAAGTGGCATTAATGAAGTCTAGTTTTTCCGCGACGAATGTTGAGGCAAAAACAGATTTTTTAGAAAATTTTTTCGACATGGCAAAGGAATTTTATATCTGGAATTTACGCATTGCAAAACCTTCCCTGGTAACTATAAAGCCGTTTATAAAAATATTTAAAGGTCTCTTTGGGGATTGTTTATTTTCCGATTGTAAAATACCCTTTCTGGTAACTGCTGTTGACATATGTAAAGGTGAAGTTGTTATCATAAATGAAGGCCAGCTATACAAAGGAGTACTTGCTTCCTCATCTTATCCGGGATTTTTTCCGCCGGTTAGAACAGAAGGCAGGCTCCTGATAGACGGAGGAGTGCTTATGCCTGTTCCGGTCAAAATTCTAAAGCAGAAGACTGATTTTGTAATAGCAATAAATCTGGAAAGATCAGACTACAAATCCCCTCATATTAGAAATGCTATGGATCTTATGAATTTGGCTGACAGGATAAGATATAGAAGAATTATTGAGGAAAGTTTAGTGGGCGCCGATTTCCTTATCGCTCCTGATTTAGAGGATTTTTGTTGGGGAGATTTCAGTAGGGCAAAAGAGCTTGCTAAGAAAGGCGAGCACGAAACCATCAAAGTTGTAAAAAATTTAGAAAAGGCCATAAAACAGCATAAAGTCAGAAAATTTTTCTTTCTGGATCGTTTTTTTTCGCGCGCAT
>JBAZGZ010000061.1:0-8491 GCA_041652615.1 Candidatus Omnitrophota bacterium
AAGTATCTAACCCACCAGAATATGCAAGTATAACTTTCTTCATTGTATCATCTCCTTATCTCGTCACATTCCTTTAAAAACATAAACCAAAATGGCCTTGGCTGTATGCAATCTATTCTCTGCCTCTAAAAATACTTCTGAATTCTCGCTCTCCATAACGCTATCAGTTATTTCCTCGCCTCTGTGCGCAGGGAGGCAGTGCATAACAATGCAATCTTTTTTTGCTAAGCCTAAAATCTTATCATTTATCTGAAATTTGCTGAAATTTTTTTTCCTTCTCGCTTTCTCTTTCTCCTGGCCCATTGAAGCCCAAACATCAGTATACAATACGTCAGATCCTTTTGCGGCTTCTTCGGCTTTTGTTACAATATTTATCTTTGCGCCGGAAATCTTAGTGCATTCGTTCATCTCTTCTATGGTTTTCTTATCCGGCTCGTAACCTTTTGGGTTTGCAATGACAAGATTGCCTCCTAATATCGCAAACGCATGTATCAGCGAATTGCAAACATTATTGCCATCGCCGATATAAGCAATCTTTAATTTCTCTATATCGCCTTTAAGTTCGCACATTGTAACCAAGTCACCCAATATCTGCGACGGATGCATAGCATCGCTTAATGCGTTTATAACGGGGATTGACGACATTTTTGCAAACCCAATGATATTGTCATGTGAAAAGGTCCGAAGCACAGCCGTATCGAAAAACCGCGACACTGTGCGGCTAACATCAGCAGTTGTTTCCCGCTTGCCAAGCTGAACCTCACTAGGAGCATAATAAACCGCGTGTCCGCCAAGCTGATAAGCGCCAACGCAAAAGGCAGCCTTTGTCCTTAAAGAAGGTTTTTCGAATAAAAGGCCGACACATTTTCCGCTCAACGCATCTTTATACTTTATGGGATTTCTTTTAATATCCAACGCAAGATTTACAAGCTTATAAATATCCTGTTTTGAAAAATCCTTTAATGAAATAAAATGTCTAATCATGATTATTATTTTACGCTTTTTAGAACTTTCGTTAAAATTCTTAACCCTTTATCTAACTCAGTTTTCTTCACGTTTAGTGCCGGCATAATCCTTAACACGGTGCCATGCGTGGAATTTATAATTAAACCCGCTTCCATCGCTTTTATAAACATAGGGAAAGAATCAATGTTTAATTCCAAAGCAGCCATGAGCCCGACTCCCCTTGCTTGGCTTACGAATGAAAACTTGTTTTTAAGCTTATTTAAACTTTCAAGCAAATAATCCCCCATACTCTTTGTATTTTCCAGAATTTTTTCTTCTTCGATAATTTTAAAAACTTCTAAAGAAACTCGTGTTACCAAAGGCGAACCACCAAAAGTTGAAGCATGCAGCCCGGGTTTAAATAAATCGGCAAGCTCGTTTTTTATAACCAGCGCTGAAATAGGCACTCCCGCGCCAAGGCCTTTTGACACAACAAAAGCGTCAGGCGTAATATCATAATTCTCGAAACAAAACAACTTGTTTGTTCTGGCCATGCCGGTTTGCACTTCATCGACAATCAAAAGCAATTTATTTGCCTTACAAAAATCATTTAAATTTTTTACGTATTCCTTAGAAGCAATATTTACTCCGCCTTCTCCTTGGATAAGCTCGAGCATTACCGCAACGGTTTTTGAATTCACTTGCGATTTAAAGCTTTCGAAATTATTAAACTCCGCTTCCCTGAATTCAGGAAGTATCGGCTGAAATGGTTCTTTATATTTTGCCTGGCCCGTAGCAGAAAGTGCACCAAAGGTTCGGCCATGGAAAGAATTCTTCATTGTAATTACTTCAAAACGTCCACTCTCTCTCCCATAAAGCCTGGTTAACTTAATTGCTCCCTCAATTGCTTCCGCGCCTGAATTCGCGAAAAATACTTTCGCAGGAAATGTTTTGTTTACTATTTTCTCTGCCAAAAGTACCTGCTCTTCCTGAAAAAGATTATTCGGAAGATGTATTAGCTTCTTTGCCTGCTCTTTAATAGCCTTTACAACCCTGGGGTGACAATGCCCAAGTATGGAAACCCCCCAGCCAGGAAACAAATCAAGATATTTCCTTCCGTCATTATCCCAAAGAAAACTCCCTTTGCCCTTAACAAAAACCGGGCCAACCCTTTTGTAGGTATTAAGTGAATATTTCGAAAACATTTCTTTTATCTCTTCAGCCTTCATGATAAATTTTTTAATTTTTCGTCTTACGGTTACGGTTGCGCAACTCGTTTCGTCTATCGTTATTCGGTTGCATTTTTGATGACGCTTTACGTACAACGCAACCGATACGAGCGGCGTAACCACAACCGATTAACGCAACCTTTTACTTAATTATCTCTGTACCAATTCCTTCATTCGTAAATATCTCAAGAAGTATGGCATGCGGTATCTTTGCATCAACAATATGCGCTTTACCCACACCTTCCTCAATGGATTTTACCGCAGCACGTACTTTTGGTATCATACCTTCACTGATTACTTTATTATCAATAAGCTCTTCCGCGTTTTTCATAGTTATAGTCGGAATAAGCGAGTTTTCATCCTGGGGATTGCGCATAACCCCAAGAGTGTTAGTCAAAAGCACAAGCTTCTCCGCCTTAAGCTGCGACGCAAGAAAAAAAGCTACATCATCAGCATTTATATTGAAAGCAACCCCGTCTCTTGAAATTCCCATCGGCGTAATAACCGGTATGGTCGTTTCCAGTGCTTTTTTTAATTTATTCTCATCTATCCCGGTCAGCTCACCGACAAAACCCAAATCCTTTTTTCCGGGTTTTTTTACGGCAAAAAGCAGCTCGTCTTCTTTTTTGAATCCTTTCGCGTGCGCGCCATAAGCATTAATTTCTCTGACGATTAAATCATTTAACTCATTAAGCTCCTCTTCAACGATCTTTAAGGTGAACTCATCCGTAACGCGCATGCCGTCTACAAATTCAGTCGTAATTTTGTGTTCTTTAAGTTTTTCCGTAATGTTTGGGCCGCCGCCATGAACAAGAATCGGCCTTATGCCCGTATAACGTAAAAAAACTATATCCTCAAGAACGGATTTACGAACCCGGTCCTCGCTCAATATGGAACCGCCGTATTTAATTACAAATATTTTTTTATGAAATGTTTTAATATACGGCAAAGCTTCGATTAAAACATCTGCTTTTTTTATTGCTTCTTTTACCATTTTTATTTCCTTTTTTGTAGAAGCGGATTACCGCGGATCAAAACGCGGATAAACGCTATCGAGTTACCGTGCGTAAACCCGCGTAGATATCCGCGGAAATCCGCATCTATATTTAGCTTAACTATAATCCGCATTTATCTTTACATACTCCGGAGTTAAATCCGAAGTATAAATTGTCCGGCTGAATTTTCCCCTTTTTAAATCAACATCTATATAAATATCCTTCTTGGTAAGATCAGACATCTTTACGGGAATACCTTCCTTAACTCCTATGCCCGCGTGGCCGATGGCCGCGATTATTCTTCCCCAATTAGGATTTTCTCCATAAACCGCACATTTAAAAAGATTGGAA
Source organism: Candidatus Omnitrophota bacterium (assembly GCA_041652615.1). Taxonomy (GTDB): domain Bacteria; phylum Omnitrophota; class Gorgyraeia; order Duberdicusellales; family 4484-171; genus JAJYOP01. The sequence continues at coordinate 3,521 of JBAZGZ010000061.1, forward strand.
TTGGCGATATAAAGCCCGGCTTTTTTCGCCTCGGCTTCTGTCTTTGCGCCTTTAACGGATATTTTTATGAACTTTGTCGCGCCTTCGCCGTCTCTAACCATCATCGTTGCCAAAGATAAACATACCTCTTTCATCTTCTTTGCAAAAAGTTTAATCTCAGCCGCGTTCCTTGGCTTTACCTTGCCGCTGGAAAGAACAAAAACCGTATCATTCGTACTCATGCAACCATCTATGGTTATAGAATTAAAACTTTCCTCAATCGCTTCTTTGGTAATTTTCTTTAAAATTTGTTTTGGCAAACTAACATCCGTAAGAATAAACCCAAACATCGTTGCCATATTCGGACTGATCATACCTGCGCCTTTTGAAAACCCTATGATATGCGCATCTTTCTTCAGATTGACTTTCGCGTAAGCTATCTTTTTAAAAGTATCCGTTGTCATGATGCTTTTCGCAAAATTATCCGCATCCGTTTCTAATTCATTTAAAAGTTTCGGAAACGCGGAAATCAATTTTTCCTTAGGCATTTTTTTTCCGATAATCCCGGTTGAAGCAATAAGAATATTTTTCTTATTAACTTTTAATAACTTTGCAAGCCGGGCCGTAATTATCTCAGTATCCTTTAAGCCCTGTTTATGGGAAAAACAATTGGCGTTACCGCTGTTAGTCAGGACTGCTTTAATAGGATTTTTAATATTGTTCCTGCTTACAGTAACCGAGTAAGAAACGTTCTTGTTGGTGGTAAAAAAACCAACCGCCTCAACCTGAGTTTCGCAGTAAATCAATCCCAAATCGAGCTTATTTTGTTTTAAACCGCAGTTTATTCCAGAAAGTAAAAATCCTTTAGGTAAAATCATGTTTTTTTCACAGATGATCGCAGATGATTAATCGTCCTTCTTTATCTGTGCTCATCTGCGTCTACAAATCTGCGTTAATCTGTGCTTCTACAGAAGGCCTGTTGTTTCGGAAAATCCAAGCATTAGATTCATATTCTGTACTGCCTGGCCTGCCGCACCTTTAATCAGGTTATCTATCGCTGACGCAATCACAGCATTTTTCTTTTTTTCATCAATCGCAAATCCTATATCACAAAAATTCGTCCCCACCACGTCTTTTAATTTCGGCAGCGCGGGCATTAGCCTGACAAAAGGGCAATTTTTATAATATTTTTTATAAACTGCTGAGACTGTCTCTTCGCTTACTGCCTTTTTAAATGAAACATATATCGTAGAATATATCCCCGCTTCTACGCCGATTACCTGCGGAGTAAAAATTAAATCCATTGCGACAGTTGTTGCAGCTTTCAAGATTTCCACCATCTCCGGAACATGTTGGTGCACAAACGGCTTATACGCCCAAATGTTATTGGAAATATTTGAATAGTGATAATCAATTACAGCTTTTCTTCCGGCGCCGGTAATCGCTGACTTCGAATCGACTATAATTTTGTTTTCCAGGATCCCCTCTTTTAATAATGGATATAGTGCAAGTATAACCGATGTGGGATAACAACCGGGGTTCGCGACAAGCAATGCTTTTTCTATTTTCGTCTTAAAAAGTTCAGGACTGCCATAGGCGGCTTTTTTCAAATTATCAACATCCTTGTGAGTCATCTTGTAGTATTTTTCATAAAGGCTCGCATTCAACCGATAGTCCGCGGATAAATCAACCACTCTCTTGCCTGCCTTTAATACTCCGGGGACAAAATCCATGGAAACCGTGTGTGGCAAGGAAAGAAAAAGTATATCCGCCAATCCTATCGCCTTTTTAACGTCTAATGGCTCACAATTAAGGGTGGTTTTCCCCTTAAACCTGGGAAATAACTTTGAATAAGGGATCGGTGCCTCTGTCCGCGAAGAAAGATAAACAATCTCTACATTTGGATGAGAAAGTAAAATCTCAACCAGTTTCTCGCCGGTAAAACCAGTTGCCCCTAATATCGCGACTTTTGCTTGTTTTGTCATAATTTTTTAATATAGGTATATTAATATTACTCTATAAGGCCGGGTTGTATGGAACACCCTACTGACAAGCTCGTAATGCCAGACTTATCCGCCGTAGGGCTTGCCCATTTAGTGACATCCCGTCGAAGTTTTAACGAAGGCGGATAACTTATCTATGATAAACGAAAAAGGGCCTGGAGTCAATAGTAAAATGGGGCTTTGAAAGGTAAGTTTCAGCGATTTTCGCTAATGAATTCAAGGGTATCGCCAATTTGAACAGATTTTTCCTTTGCCTTGCCGGCAGGCAATTCTATGGTAATTTTAGCACTAGAGCAGCTAGACATCCTCCAGGGCTTAAAGGAGTGCTTAATTTTAAGTACTTTCATCTCTTTGTCCAGATAAAAAACATCAATAGGAAAACGCATAAAAAACATATGGATTGAAGAAACATTATAAAAAATAAGCGCTTCCTCCGGCGATAAGGATTTCCTGCATAAAAGCCCCTTCAGGCGCTGGATAAAGGTTTTTGCCTCTTGAGCATCACCCACAATGCACTGGCCGTTTGTTTTATCTACAATTTTGTAACTCATTTCGATAATGATTTAGCTAGTTCATCACACATTGCGCAAGGCTTAAAATCCTTATCAATGCAAACCAGAGTGGTCACGGCGGAAACCAGCAGCTTATCGTCACGTTTTATTTCCTGTAAAAATTCAAAGGAAACATTTCTTATCTTGCCCAGCTTTGTAGATATATCCAGAATGTCTGCGTAGCGCCCCGGAGACTTATATTCAATCTCAACCTTTTTTACCACGAAGAGCAACCCTCCACCTGCAAGCTCTTTCAAATCAAGGCCGCGTTCACGCATATATTCAGTACGCGCTTCTTCCAAATACTTAAGATAGTTGGCGTAATAAACAACCCCTCCACAATCTGTATCATGATAATAAATACGTTTTTGCATTTAACCTCCTCTGGAAATAGAAGCGGATTACCGCGGATATCTACGCGGATTTACACACACGAACTCGCTTGCGTTTATCCACGTTTAGATCCGCAAATATCCGCTTCTAAAAAATATATTTTTTATTATATCACGTCGCAAAGCCTGTCAGCAATCAAAATATATTGCTCAAGCGAAACATTTTCGGCACGAAAATTTGCGTCAATTTTTAAGGAAGAAAAAAAATCCGGATCCGGGCAAAACCCGGAAAGCGAATTAGCAATTTTTTTCCGGCGCTGGTTAAAAGCATGGCGGATAATTTTAAACAAAAGCTCATCATTTTTTGCCTTGATTAAAGATGGGTCATTGAATTTTACTTCTATAAAGCTTGAATCAACCTTAGGGATAGGTACAAACGCCCCCCTTGGAATATCAAACAATTTATTCACCTTCGCGTAATATTGTATGTAACAACTCAAAAAAGAATAATCTTTTGTCGAAACTTTCGCAATCAACTTATCCACAAACTCTTTCTGGAAAGTAAGATAGGCATTTTTTATAAATGCCCGATTTTCAATAAGATAGGTTATGATTGAATTGCTTATTTGGTAAGGAACATTTCCAAAAACAACCACTTTTTCACTGGAGCCCACACGAGCATAGCCCGTGGGACCTTTTTCATTCGCCCCACACCCGCAGGGCGACGCCCCTTTCCGCCATTCATCCACGGGCATAGCCCGTGGAATTCTGGCAAAGGGATTAATACTTGCGAAAGGGAACTTAAGTATATCGGAGTGAATTATCTTAACATTGCCTTTATTGCGAAATTTATCTTCCAAATTTGCGACAAAACGCGGGTCAAATTCTATACAATATAAAAATTTGCATTTATTTGAAATTTGTTCGCTTATCTCACCGGAACCGGGGCCTATTTCAAGGACTGTTTCCCCATTAATTTGAAGCGCGGACAAAATCCTGGCTATATAATTTTTATTCTCTAGAAACACCTGTCCTAACGAACGGGAAAGTTTCATATGTTTAATCTAGCGGAAAGTTTTATTGCTTCTACCATTGAAGACGAAAAGGGAGTTTTATTCTCACGCATAATGTCGTAAGCAACCCCGTGAGCAGGAGACGTTCGTATAATCGGAAGGCCTATGGTAAGGTTTACCCCATCTTTTATCGAAAGCAATTTAAAGGCAGTCATCGCCTGGTCATGATAAAGGCAAATCACGCAATCGTATTTTTTTAAATTCTTCCCTACAAAAATAGTGTCAGCCGGATATGGGCCAAAAATCTTTGCTCCAAATCCTTTGATGGCGGAACAAATTATTTTTTCTTCTTTATCAAGAAAAGTATTTCTCCCCGCATGCGGATTCAAGGAAGCAATAACAACCTTTGGATTTTTTATTTTAAACATTCTCTGGAGCCCATTCTCCACAAGAGAAAAAGTATCAATCAGATTTTTTTCCTTTATATAAGAAGAAACATTCCTTAAAGGAATATGCCTGCTAAACAAAACCGTTTTTACTTTATCGGATACCATCATCATCTCAATTTTTCTATTAAAGTAAGCGGCAAGGTATTCGCTGTGGCCGGAAAAATCAGGCAGATTAAGCTTTACTGCTTCTTTAGACAGAGGCGCAGTCACAAGACGCTTAATGGAATTTTCCTTCATAAAATCCAAAGCTATTCTTAGATAATTTGAGCTGGCCATGCCAGATAAGGCTGACGCATAGCCTTTTTTAATTTTCTCAACCCCCCTTGTCTTTGGATCTATAAGAGTTATCTTATTTTTAATATTGTGATATAGCGGTATTTTTTCAAGTACCTGTCTATCTCCAACAATTATAAAATCAGCAAATCCCAGCCCCAGTTTTTTAACTGCCTCCAAAGTTATAACGGGCCCGCAGCCGGCAGGATCGCCAATGGTAATTACAATATTTTCTTTTCTCATATACTTAGGTGGGGATAAGTGGATTTTTGTTTAAATCGGATTAGAGATAAATCTTTATTACAGCAGACTCTTTAAGTCCCGCTACCCATTCTTCAAATCTTAATTTAAATTTTTTACTCCAAATGATG
>JBAZGZ010000062.1:0-8459 GCA_041652615.1 Candidatus Omnitrophota bacterium
CCGCGCTTCTAACATACACTTCAGCATTTCCGGAAAAATCTTTCCAGATACTTCCGTTGTAATACTTGAACCCGTTTATAGAAGCATTATTATTATAATAAATTGTCCCCTCTGTTGCGATTGCAGGATCGCTACCTCTTGGAGTAAGCAATAGAGTATCATTTACTTCCAATTTTGCGTGAGGGTTAGCCACTCCAAGCCCCACATTCCCGTTTGCATTAAAAACCGATAAATTATTTCCAACCGTACCGGTTTTTAACCAAACATCGCCGGCAGCATCTACGCCAAAACCTGCCCAGTTAATAGCACCCGAGTCATAAAATAACAACTTGGCATCACTTCTTAAGACATTCGTTTCATTGCCTTCTGCGGGAGTAAGGGCCTTTGCTGAATGTATCGTATCAGAAACGCTTAATTTATAGTCAGGAGCAGTAGTGCCGATACCGATATTCCAAGCAGTTTCGTTTGCGGTAAGGTTATTCCCGGACAATCCCCAGAAACCCCCACCAACTGGTTGCCAATTAAAAGTTAACGGGGCGGTTTCCCGGCAAATCATAAGCTGATTTTGGCCCGCGGCATTATTATAATATATAATACCTTCTTCATCTGCGCTATCACAAGCGCTTAGGGGCGCGGTAGCAACAGGAAAAAGCCTTAAGTTTTGGTAAACCCCCATAGGTGAAGGATAATATGTAGTGATGGTCAAGGTTTCTGCATTTTGGGCTTTAAGGGGCGCGGAAAAAACAAAAATAAGGCTTGCAGCCAATAAACCAAAAATAAAACTTTTTTTCATATTACCCTCCGATTTTATTTACACGAAACCAAAAAAAAATTGATAATTCAATATACATCTTTCTTAAACAAGAATCAAGCTTCTTAGCAAAAACATACCCAGTCTAAACAAAAATATGGAATAAAGGTAAGTTTCAGCGGGAAATTTTTATGATTTTATACCTGAGGATTCCTGCGGGAATTTGTATCTCTATCTCGTCTTCTTCTTTATGCCCGAGCAATGCCCGGCCAACCGGAGAATCTATCGATATAAACCCATCCATCGGATTTGCTTCGTCAGGGCCAACAATATTATATTCGATTTCTTCGCTGTTATCTAAATCCCTGATCCTGACTTTTGTACCAAGGCAAACGGACTCGGAGCTTCCATTAAAATTTTCAATTATCTCCGCTCTGCTTAGCTTATCTTCAAGTTCGTGTATTCTTTTTTCGTTAAAAGCTGATGCTTCTTTAGCAGCATCATATTCGGAGTTTTCTTTTAAATCACCCAAAAGCCTGGCATGCTCAATCGCGCTAGATAGCTCTTTTCTTTTAACGATTTTTAAATGCTCAAGCTCATGCGTAAGTTTTTCGTAACCTTCTTGTGTAAGATATACTCGTTCCATGAATATACTCCGTTATTGATAGGTTTTACAGAGCTATTTTAAACTTAGTCGAAAACCAAAAGCAGGAAGCTGGCCTAAAAAATAATTTCAACGCTTTAATCTAGGGCGTACAAGAAGTAAGGCTGGACAAATTATTTACATTATAATCATGTGTTGTATCTGTATTAATCGTGAAATATAAATTCTGCCACTGGCCATCGCCATTGTCATCAAAGCCCATACGATAATAATTCTCACCTTCTTTTGTAGCATTATGGATCCAACTAGTGCGCGTGCCATAGGTTGTAACCGTAAAAGACGGCGGACTGGCATAAGGAAAACTTTCATTCGCTGAAGTTGGTACGCGACCCACAGTCATTCCGATACGCATTACATTACAAGCGCCGGAACTTAAACCAATCAAAGAAGTATCTGTTTTCTTTGGATTTGTCGGAGTCCCTACGGTTCCGGCTGGGCCCCAACGCCCACAACCGATAAGATACCATCGGCCGTTATTTACTGACGCATAAGCGCAGTTTACATTTTGTGTCAATATCTTTGCATCATAACATTTGTTACCTGACATTACGCATGCAAAATCCAAATAGGTTACATATTTCTTAAGAGCCTTCTTCCCTACCCCAGGCACATTAACCCTCATTTTGGTGGCTAATGGGTCCCCTGTATTAACGAGCTGGATATAATAAACAGTCCCATTTTTATAAATCCGAAGCTTTGAAGTGGCAGTCGTGCTTACTGCAATAGGGATATTTTGGCCGTCAGAACGTATGGTTAATCCTATATTCTCATCGGCGGCTAATACAGTATATGCTGTACACATACTAAGAAATGCCAAAAAAATAATTTTGGATATTTTTAGTTGATAATCCATATTTCTCCCTCCTGTACGCCGAGCAGAGTATCCGTCCTTTTTCGAATTACAAACCTATCGGTAATCATGGCTTCTTAACATCATCTTTTTCTGAGAAGCTATCGTTCCAATACCAACATTCTAGTTTATATCCTTAGAGTAGAGATCGGTATCTACCTGCGTCCAAAAACTCCACCAGCAGCTTACCAGGCAAAAACTCCTGAAATATCTTCTTACAAACCATAAGACGGTTTTCGCTTTGTATACAGTAACGGGCTGACCCCGTTATCCTCATATTTTCCAAAGCAGATAAAGTCTCCCTAAAGGCAACAATGTTTTATATTACAAGCCTAAGGACAGCTGAAACCTAAATTATCTATCGTATAATCGTATTTCTCATCAACGGTAATTGTAAAATATAGATTCCGCCATTCTCTATCATTATTGTCGTTTATTCCTATTTTGTAATACCCGGAGCCCAATTTTTCCTTAAAAGCAATATCGGAAGATTTTTTTGTCGTGCGGATAAAATTGGTTGAATTTATGTCCATAGGGCTTGGGCAAACGCCGCCGGCCGAACAGTTCATACGAATAACCATACTATTGCAGAAAGGTTTTGGTTTAAAACCTAACACGGAAACCGGTGTCTTCTTCTCTCTGGGTATGCCGAAGCGAGTGCCATTACGGTTACACCCGATAAGGACTTCCGGCCCACCATTTACTGATGCGTAGGCACAGTTGAGAGCTTTTGTCCAAACAGGGGAACCGTCGCAATAACCGTTCGGTTCGCATAAATCATAAAAAGTTAAATAGGCTTCATTAGCATTATTTTCTGCTGCTACCCCGGGAATCTGCCCGCACGCCAAATACCCCAACAAACAACCAATAACAACAATTAAGCTATATTTAAAATCCTTTCTCATATCCCCCATCTTTTAGCAGTAAACCCTGTTTTTTTAGTATATTTTTGAATACCGAATCTTATCAAACCGAAACAACATTTTTCGCCCTTATCGAAAGTATTTTTTTAAGGCTTAAAATAACCGAGAGAATTATCACCGGTGGAGTGAAAATTGCTTCGATCGTATTGGGCTGAGTAGGATTCAGAACTGACATAAACGTCATACCCAAATATATTGCATATGATTCCAAGCGTATAGGTATCTACGCCTGAAGATGTAGTGCGCCGGAAAACACCATCGTTGTCTCCATTAAGCTCTCTTGGCAGCGTTATTTGTATATCATTGCTAGGAGCATTCGTAATACTCCTGACTGCTGAGTAAAGAAGGAAAGGATTACTATTGCCGTATTTAATTTTTACATTGCTTGTGCTACCGGAACTGCACCTGCATGTAATTGTCGACAGCCATGTTCTTCCACTAAGATTTGCTCTTTCGATTTTTAAACTGCCCGTCATGGGAACATATTTTTTTACCGCTTTTGTGCCAGCGGTAGTTTTAACCTGGATTTTAGTCGCTGAAGAATCACCAATACCTACAAGTTTTATTCCATAGGTATTTCCTCCTTTACGGATTTTTAACGGCGATACAGGGCATGCGGCCGAACAGACGGCGACAGGAACATTTAACCCACTATCACGTAAACGAAGCTTGATATCCCGGTCTTCGGCGGATACGTTAGATAAACCGCAGGCAATAAAAAACACTAAAAAAATAAATTTAGCCATTTTTATTGGATAATCCATATTTCTCCTTCCTGTGGACTTGGTGGATCACTGGCTCTTTTTGTAATCACAAACCTGTTAGTAGATACAACACCGGTTGCGCCATTGATATATAAAGGAGTATTCCCACCGGTGCCGGTGTCGTTAAGCTGGCGGATATAAAAATTACTTTCAATCGCTGGACTGCCACCATCAACAACAAAATTCCACCGTTTATAGTCAGCCTTGGCATTTAACTGCTCAAGAACCATTTCCGCGCTAACATTGTTAGCAATATGAAGCTTCCGAGCCGGGCTTGCCGTTCCAATGCCTACATTCCAATTTGTTATGTCATTAGGGTAAAGATCATTGCCTGTTTGCGTCCAAAAACTCGCGCCAACCGCCTGCCAGCCATAAACTCCGACAGCAGTTTCCCTGCAAACCATAAGCTGGTTTTGCCCGGCATCGTTGTTATAATACATAAACCCTTCATTGCCTGGATGAGCATTATCGCAAAGCGGAGCTGCAGCGGCAGTAATAGGGAAAAGTCTTAAATTTTGATATACTCCTGTAGGTGAAGGATAATAAGTTGAAATAGTTACAGTTTCTGTATTTTGCGAAAAAAGCTGAGGAGAAAAAGAAGAAAAAATCAACACTAGTAAAAAACTAATTTTACGAAAAAATTTAGAGTTTATCATCCTGCCTCCTCCTTAAACTAAAACTAATTTAGTATTTAATATCAAAGATTCCATCGAAATGAACTTTAAGTGCTTATCTTTAATATACCGGAACAAACACCACTCATTTCACTTCTTTTATATATTAATTATAACTTTTTTTCCAGGAAAGAACAAGGTTATTTTGATTAACAAATCTTCTATGCAACTCAATACAACTCATTCCAATAAAATAGCTTGCCATATCTACCATCCACGGGATGAGTAGCTATAACACAATAAGTCTCCCCGGGAGGAATGGTTACTGTATCTGAGCAGAACTTAGCGTTAGTATTATTAAAATCGCATTGATACGCAAGCCGCCACCCCGGCACCAGGGTTGTTTTATTAATCCGAATTTCTAAATAGCAAAATTATATGTACTGCCGGCAGGACCGGTGCTTACTGCCACTTCGATAGGATATCCAGGGTCGTTTCTATACCATGTGCCACTTTTACGATCAGACAACACATTGTGCCATTGACGATTGATGAGAATATTAGCAATCCAGGCACCGGGGGGTACCATCTCAAGAGGTACGATATTTCTTATAAACACATCATCCATGTCCAGGTTGCCAGCTTGGGCGTTTGGCACTGGCGATTGTGGCAGGAATAGCGCTGGTAAGAGGCCTAATCTTTGATACTCTCCGTGCGGGGCGAGATAGCGTGTGGCAATAGTAATAATTGCGTTATTTTTGGCATTTAGTAATATAGCAGGGAACGAGAAAAAAAATTACAAACAAAACTGTAGTAAATCTTTTTTTCATAAATTAACTTTTTGTTCTAAAAACAATCTACCCCGGAATAAAACAAGGATTTTAGATAATTGTTATACGCTATATATTTTGCCTATAACACCGCGTTAGGAGATTCTCAACATAAAACTGATGCTGTTGTTTTATTTTCCTTCAAACACGATTAAATACTGCAAAGAAATGCTCCATCTTTAGATACAATAGGAACATCTAGTTTATACTTCGTTGATACTTAAGGCTGCCTTCTGTAGCGTAAGCGCATGCCTTCTATTCAATTTTACAGCAACGGGCATAGGCATAAAAAATGCTATTCGGATGATTATATTGATCAATATCATGTACCTGCCAGGTAGTATCACTTATAGGCCTATTCATATCAACATTAGAACCGTAATAAGTGTATATGCCGCCGCCGGTAAGAGTATAACCTGCGTCACAAGTAGCTGTGCAGGGTGATGACGTAGGGCAGTGTTTGGACACGGTAACACACTTAAGAGTTCCGCCAACACCTACCCATGATGAGCCGTTATAGAGCTCAAGCCTTTTATTTGTGCTATCAGTATTATAGATAACCATACCCGCAACAAGAGGGCTTATGGCACTCCTTTGCGTGGTATTCATTCTTGGAGGAAGAAAACCGCTGGTTGTTGAATTGACATCCAATTTCGCCTGCGGGTTTGTTGTTCCAATGCCTACAACACCGGTTGCGCCATTGATATATAAAGGAATATTGCCATTAGTGCCGGTGTCGTTAAGCTGGCGGATATAAAAATTGCTTTCAGTCGCCGGGTCTCCACCATCAACAACAAAATTCCACCGTTTATAGTCAGTCTTGGCATTTGACTGCTCAAGAACCATTTCCGCGCTAACATTGTTAGCAATATGAAGTTCACGAGCCGGACTTGTCGTTCCAATGCCTACCTCCCAAGGCGTGGTAGTATCATTGGGATAAAGATCATTACCTGTTTGCGTCCAAAAACTCGCGCCAACCGCCTGCCAGCCATAAACTCCGACAGCAGTTTCCCTGCAAACCATAAGCTGTTTTTGCCCGGCATCGTTATTATAATACATTGTGCCTTCTTGATCTGTATTGCAAATAGGAGCTTGCGCCGCAGCAATAGGAAACAGCCTTAAGTTTTGGTATACACCTGTAGGTGAAGGATAATAAGTAGTTATAGTCAAGGTCTCTGTGTTTTGAGAAAAAAGCTGAAGAGCAGAAAGGAAAGAAGAAATCAACACAAGCAGAAAAGCACTTTTACGAAGAAATTTAGAATTTGCTATCATACCTCCTCCTTAAACTAAAACTAATTTAGTATTTAATATCAAAGATTCCATCGAAATGAACCTTAAGTGCTTATCTTTAATATACCGGAACAAACACCACTCATTTCACTTTTTTTATATATTAATTATAACTTTTTTTCCAGGAAAGAACAAGATTCTTTTAAGTAAAGCCTCTCCGGTCTAAAGACCAGAGCTTTCCCTCAAGCAGAAATCCACAATTACATTCATCCAGCCCTTGCGTACAAGGACTGGATTCATCCCTCGGGCTACCCCAGAGAGTGGCCTGTTGGCCTATCCAGAAGGATGGCCCCTCCCTATTCCTTTTAAAGGAAGGGGCCTAATCCCAGAAGGGATAGGCCTACCTGATACCTTTCTAAGGAAGGGTCTAAAGCCCGGGGTATCTAGCGAGGGATTAATAAATCTTCAGATATTGTCAACTTTTAGATGGGGTGGCGCAGGATAGCTTACTAACAGCAGCTTAATAAAATTTTAGGCTATTCAAAAAATAAAAAAAGCCCGGCAACTACCTACTCTCCCACTCCCTTGCGAGAGCAGTACCATCGGCCTTGAAGAGCTTAACGGCCGTATTCGGAATGGGAACGGGTGTGGCCTCTTCAGTATAATCGCCGGGCATTATAAAAACACAGAGAACAGACGACAGAAAACAGAGGACAGAAAAATCTGTCTTCTGGCTTCTGACATCTGACTTCTGAAAAAAAAGGTTGAGTATCAAGCCGATTGGCTTATTAGGAGCGCTCGGCTAAAACTCTTACGAGCCTTACACCTGCGCCCTATATACGTAGTAGTCTCCTACGAGCCTTCATCCCGACTAACGCCGGGAAGGGATTTCTAGTTTTAAGGTGAGCTTCGCGCTTATATGCATTCAGCGCTTATCTCGTAGAGGCATAGTTACCCAGCCTTTGCTCTTGGCAGAACAGCTGGTACGCCAGAGGCCCCTCTGTCCCGGTCCTCTCGTACTAGGGACAGTACCCCTTCAAAAATCCTCGCACCCACAGTGGATAGAGACCGACAGTTTTGTTACTTTCCGTTTTATAAACGGAAGGATTAGGCATTTCTGCTAATCTCTGTATATCGCTATACAGCTCGGACTATATCTTAACCGATACCATATCGGCTATTGGCGTATAGTCTCTGAGGTTTCAGGGTTTCAGAAGAATTTCTCTTGAATACTTTTTAAGCCCTGTCTTTGGTGACTCAAACACTGCCTTAACAATTTTGTTAAAGCCTGTTCGCTTCAAATGCTCTCCCTTATTTATAATTTCGAGCACTTTAGTAAAAATTTGAAAATCAATATTTTTACTAGAATGAACCGGGTGTTTCCTGAAGAAAGGAATTAGCTTTCCAGATAAATCCTTTCTGTCTTTTACAATCAAAACCCACGATTTATCTTTGGGATTTTTTAGGTGGTTAGGCTTTAGATATCCGCAACCTAACCTATTCTTGAAGCTTTCAAGAATATTTTTGCCACCTGGATTTTGACTTAAATGAAATTCGGTAATAACTTGCCATTTTAAAGGCAAATCTTTACGCTTACCAAACCCCACATAGAAACACCCTTCACCATCAACAAAACCCGCAAAGTATTCGTCGGAAATTCTTTTTTCCCCGCTTACCTGCTGATTGTCCGCATATCTCACATTTTCACTTGATATCATAGAGATATTCTATCTCTATTTACTTTTTTTATCAAGTAGTGGATAATTCACCGGATTTTCCAGCATATAGCCAATTTTAGAGACAGCAAACGGTCATTTTTAAGATCGGAAGAGC
>JBAZGZ010000063.1:0-8452 GCA_041652615.1 Candidatus Omnitrophota bacterium
TTACAAACCTTTATTTTGCGATGGGCGGCTTAAAAGGATCTTTCAAGAACGGAACGTTTTGCATAGAACCCAGTTTTTAATAGCGTAGAGCGTTTAGCGGATAGCGTATAGAAAAGATTTCCTAAACGCTATCCGCTAATAGTGGAGGTGCATGTGTGGCTTAGCTATGTAGCTTTAGGTTTAGCCGCCGGAACTCTTAGTGGGCTTCTCGGTATCGGCGGCGGGATGATTCTTATCCCGGCGCTGGTCTATATCTTTGGATTAACGCAACACCAGGCGCAAGGCACTACGCTAGCTTTTATGATCCCGCCGATAGGGCTGCTTGCCGCGCTTAAATATTATCATGACGGCAATGTTAAGCTTAATATTGCCATATTTATGTGTTTAGGATTTTTTATCGGTGGGTTTCTTGGCGCGATGTTCGTGCATAAAATTCCAGAGCTATTACTAAAACGAATTTTCGGTATCGCGTTATTTCTTGCCTCCCTTCGGATGATGTTTGGGAAATAAATCAATACACCGCAAAACCTCAAAATTCCGCAAAAACGCAAAGAAGTTTTTGCGCCTTTGCGGGTTTTAGCGCTTTTGCGGTGTATCCAAATATCCTACTAATCATTTTATAATCCTGATTGTCGCGGGATAGTGATAACCTATGCCTTTATTTGCTTTCATTGATGCGTCAATAACCAATATAAGGTCTGCGATAACAATAGCTGCAAGCAGAATAAAGCCAATAAAAATTACACAAAGCAAACTTGCCACAATCGCGTAAATTGTCATTGAGATTTGGAAATTAAGTGATTCTTTTCCCTGCTCCATTACAAACGGGAATTCCTCTTTTTTGATCAGCCAGACAATCAAAGGAGCAATGATGTTGCCGAAAGGTATCCCGATTAATCCACAAAGCGAAAGTAAATGACACAACATACCCCAAGTGTTAGCCTGGTTTTTTTGAGCTTCTGCCATAGATACCTCCTTAATGAGCACCGTGTTTTTTCAAACATAGCGGCGTAGAAAAAACACTAGTGCGAGCTGGGGTAATAAAAGATACAATAAACTAGAATTTAGAACGCAAATTTTAAGAAATCCCAAACACCTTTTTAACCCGTCTGATCGCTTTAATGCATTTACCCCAGTAAATCCATCCAAGCATCCGCACGGCAAAATAATAAACCACAGCGCCTCTAAAATTATTCTCTTTCAGGATGAGATAGAACTCGTTGTCAACTTCTTTTCTTTTAATGAATGATCTTACATCAGGGCTGAATTGATAAAAGACATCGTGGATTAATGAGGCGAAATACGTTTTGTTTTTACCGGTATCAAAATTTAAAACCCCTTCCGGTGTCCCAAAATAAATATCTTTTATTTTCCATTTCGGGCTGCAGCCATCCCAGGAATAACCTTTACGATTCGTGCCTTTGACAATCACCGTACCGTCATTCTCCAGCTTAAACCACTCATTTTCAAAGGAGCGGTCTTTTATCAAAGAACTATGTTGATAATCTTCTTTTATGCAATATATATAGACGCCCATATCGGACAATTAATTAAAAAATTTGACTCTTAACGGATAGATTTTCTCACGCGGATTAGAGAAAGTAAATATAAACTTTCCCGGAAGGCGCAAGGCCTTAATCACTGGATTTTTTGGGATTTTTGATTATTTTCGGCGTTTTTTTCTGCTGACAGGTATATATGGATATGACAGGCCGAAAGTGCTGGCGATGGCAAAATTTATTAAGTCTTTCCGGGAGATAGAGCAGGCAGCATAACCCTTATCCGAAAGCTCGCCAAGTTTATTGACAATACTATCGAGCTCCTGCAATAAGGTTTCTTCTAGGTCAACTCTTACGCTTTTAAACATATTTAAAAAGATTACAGTGATTAAAAAATGATTACAGAGATTATAAACTGTATAAGGATGAATAAGCAGAATGTTTATATCGCAGGTGCGAGGGGTATGATAGCACCTTCTGTATAAGGTGTCAAGATGAAAGTTTTTATGGTAAGTTTTTATCAAATGAGTAATGATATTAAAGTGAGCTACTCGAGACGGCTTCGTCAGTTACGTAAAAAACATGGGTTAACCCAGCAAAAGCTTGCTGAGCTTGCCAATGTTGAATATAAGCACATTCAAAGATTAGAAGGTAAAAATCCCTGTGATGTTAAGCTTTCTACCTTAGAAAAACTCGCCAAGGCTTTCGATATTTCAATTTCCAAGCTCCTCAATTTTAAATAAACCCATTTAATGGTTCTATAGCAAGCCTTTATCCGCGAAGCTGAAATATGTATTGTCGCCGATGATTATGTGGTCCAGAACCGTTATTTGTAAGGCGTTGCCTGCTTGCGCCAGCTCCCGTGTAAACATCTTATCATCAGCGCTTGGCTGGGGATTTCCTGAAGGGTGATTGTGCACGCAAATTATCGAAGTAGCGAAATTCTGCAGCGCTTTTTGGAAAATTTCTCTTAAGATAGGAGATACACGGTTAACTGTTCCCTCAATTACCTCTACGATATCAATAATCTTGTTTTGCGGATCAAGAAGCAGTATTTTAAATACTTCTTTCGATAAATCACGCATCCTCGGCATTAAGATATCCACGGCGTCCTGTGAAGATTTTAGCTTAGTTTTGTTTTCTTTTGTTTCTTCTCCAAGCCTTCTCCCGATTTCAATGGAAGCTTTTATCTGGGCGATTTTCGCGTCACCCAAGCCTTTAAATTCTTTCCAATGGGATAGATCAGCAGAGGACATGTTGCGGAAAGTTTTAAATTTATCCAGAATTTTTCGCGCCAAATCAAGCGCGCTCTGGCCTTTTACTCCGGTGCGTACAAGTATCGCCAGCAATTCCGAATTGCTTAAATTATGCTCGCCTTTCCTAAGTAGTTTTTCTCTCGGACGGTCTTCTTTCGGCCAGCAACATATAGCAGCAGTATATTTTTTTGTTTTATTAACCATTCAACTAAACTTTAACGCTTTTATTGCTCTTTAGAGATTTTTCTTTTCATGAATTCGCCAAAGAGAAAAAGCATCGAAGAACAAAATAAACCTTTGGCAAAAAAATACATCGACATACCCATTTCCCCCGGGTCAATAAGAATTTTTCCTTTAGCAAATAAAGATTTATCCCCAAAACTTACAAAGTATCCGCCAAAATAAATCCATGAACAAATGATCAGGATCAAAAGCGCGATTATCGGGTTTACCCATTTTAAATAAAATTTCATAACACCCCTCCTTATTTGACACTATTGGATTTTTCAACTTCAGCCGGGATTGGGGTTGAGCTAAGCACTTTATTTATCTTTGTTAACGGCAATCTTATGGCATAAACCGAGAGCAAAGCAAACAAAAGCAGCCCACAGGCAGTTATGCTGTAGATTTTTACAAGGGCAGCTTTATTCTTTAAGATAAACGCTAATACTGTATAAGTAATAAAGTCTATGATTACCAGGGGCACTACAATAAACATCCATTTTGAAACAAAACTACCGATGGAAATAAAAATAATAGTTAGAGAAGGCAACCCTACCCCTAAAGAACTATACGATTGCGTCTGTTCCGGAAAAATCCTCAAAAGAATATATAAATTAAGTGCCATCAACATTAATACCGCAAAGAGCGAAGAAATGAGAAGATCGTTTTCTTTGAATTTCATAAAGTATTGCCCTCCTTATTTTAGAAGCGGATTACCGCGGATATTTACGCGGATAAACGCACGGATAATATCGAGAACTACATCTGTTTTTACCAAAATTATCTGTAGGGGCAAGGTTTCTGCCTCTACTACTATAAAATAATTAATGTGTCGGACAGTGTCTAATTATACTTTTAATTAAAAAAATCTTTTGGGGTGCCCTCTAAAAATAAATTACAAAATCTTGTTCCTGCTTCCCCAATTATGATTTTATCGAACGTATCTTTCGGAATCAGAATATTAAATTTTCGCTTTAAGTGAATTATAACTTTTCTAGTAAATGCAAAACAAAATTTCTCAAGTCCAGAAGAACGCAGCGGTTGCCAATACATATCAGGATACTCTTCAATAGGGAATTTTTCATATATTGGATTTGGGACGGGGTATCTACACTCTAAATATGCAGCTTCCATAATTTTAATGAATTGTTTCCCACTATAAGAATCATAAATTTCACTAAGCACATTAGAAAAATCCCGATCATTTATACTATTTTTTATTTCATCAACCATTTCTTTGATATTATGGCACCAACTTTTAGCTAAATTATTAATTTCTTGAATTGCTTGTTTTCGTTCCAATTGTTCATATTTACTCGATTTTTCAGCGAGTAAATATGACTTGCATATCATTTCAAAACCCATTGTATGGAAAAAAGGTTTATAGCGAAAAGGTGCATCGATTTGGAATGCAAAAAATAAGTCTTCAAGGCCTCGAAAAAACCAATCGCATGCAACTATTTCTTTAGTTAATTTTTCCACACCCAAATTATACCACTCCATCGGTAAATCAACAATGAGAACGATTCCGGTGATTGGGAAAAGATTGCAGTGATTAGAATGAAGATTACAGTGATTACTTTTTTGTCTCTTTTTTATCTCTCTACCCTCTACTTTCTACTCTCTACTTCTTGGTAATCTCTGTAATCGTTCCCTAATCTGTGTAATCTTCCCCAATGAAATTAGAAATAGCATTTCCGCTCTATAAATGCTATAATTACCCATATGCAAAGCGCAGAAATGAGGAAAAATCACATCAGGGCATTTCAAAAATTGTCAATAACCGAAAGGCTTTCCTGGGCTTTTGGCCATTATGCGTTCTGTGCGGGGTTTATGGATAAAAAGGCAAAGAAAATCAACAAAATTATCCGCAAACGTGGTAAAAAATACTTCAAACATCCAGATTTGGCATAAAATCATTACGCAATTCAATATAGCGCGAATAAACTACATTATTGTAGGCGCTACAGCTATGGTTATGCATGGCTTACCTCGCAGTACAGGTGACGTCGATATATATGTTCCGGCAACAGAAGAAACGCTTGTCGAACTTTTTCGTATTGCTGATCGCTTGAAATTGCAAAGCGAACAGAAAAGTATTCTTGGTATCAGCCACTCACCTAAACTATTTATGCATCAATGGATATGTTTCTCTTATAAAGGCGAAGACGTATTAGATGTTTTCTTTTGTGGCGAAAAGGAATTTAAAAGAATTTACAAGAATTCAGAATTAAAAAAAGATAAAAATTTTACAATAAGGGTAGCTTCGCTTAAAGACATAAGTGCTATGAAAAAAGCTTGCGCCAGGCCGATTGATTTAGCCGACCTAAAACTTATTCATGAGATTAAAGAATTAAAAGATGAATCTAAAAGTTAAACTTAACAATTTGGAGCTTCCAACCCCGATTGTTTGTGCTTCCGGAACTTTTGGTTATGGCGAAGAACTAAAAGAGCTGGTTGACTTTAAACAAATCGGCGCAATAACCACTAAAACAATCACACTGCAGGCCCGCGAAGGTAATCCCGCGCCAAGGATTTATGAGACGGATTATGGTGTGATAAATTCAATTGGCCTTGAGAATCCTGGCTTAGATGTTTTTTTAGAGGAAAAACTTCCGAAATTAACAACTCTGCCTGTAAAGTTTATCGTCAGTGTAGGCGGGTTTTCGCAGGAAGATTATGAAGAGGCAATTCGCGTGCTTTCCTCTAAAATTGGAATAGAAGCGCTGGAGATTAATCTTTCCTGCCCGAATATAAAAATGAAAAAAATGTTTTCGCAAAACAAAGAGCTTACTTATAAGCTTGTTAAATCTTTAAAATCAATTACTAAAAAAATTCTTATCGTAAAAATTACTCCGGAGATAGATGATATCGTGGAAATTGCCAATGCCGCTAAAGATGCAGGCGCAGACGCGCTGTCTCTGGTAAATACTTTTTTCGCGATGGCGATAAATATCGAAACAAAAAAGCCTTATCTCGGAAGTACTTATGGCGGCTATTCCGGAAGAGCAATTAAACCGCTGGCGCTGCATAAAGTCTGGCAGGTGGCAAAGAATGTGGATATTCCGATTATCGGCGGTGGTGGTATAGAAAATACTTCTGACGCGATTGAATTTATCTTAGCCGGAGCGAATGCCGTAAGCTTAGGCACGGTTAATATGGTATATCCGAATAAAGCAAAAGAGATAGTCAAAGGGATAAAAGATTATATGAAGCGCAAAAAAATAGAAAATATCGCAGAGCTCAAAGGCGCGCTTCAGGTTTGATGGTCCCGCCTCACAAAGAGGTTGAAAAATTCTCTACGATAATTTTTCAACGTTCGGCGGGATCAATTCGACTACACGTTTTTTCTGCGCCACTAGGCTTGAAAAAACGTAAGTCTCATTGAGAGGGGTAGAATGTTTTTTAAGGAAGTAATCAAAGCGGTTTCCGGTTTTGGTTTTTATTATGAAGTTAAGGATTTTCGCGTTTCAAGGAGTTTGATCTACATTTTTACATTCCTGCTTTTTGTAACCGTCATCTTAACCGCGGAGTATACTTATTTTATAAATAAAGGCCTTGGGTTGGCTGTGAAATGGTCCGAAGAGAAATTGCCGGTTATAAATATTAACAAAGGCATTGTCAGTGCGGATGTGGTTCAACCGTATGTCATGGATATAGAAAGTTTTGTGATGGTTATTGATACCACAGGAAAAATTACTACACTTGATGATTACAAACAGGGGGTGCTGCTTACCAAAGATAGAGTAATTACAAAAAAAAGCGCGCAGGAAACCCGTATCTACACTCTTGAAAATGTTGAGCAATTAACCATAGACCAACCTTTCTTAAAGAAAGCCAAGAAAATGCTGCTTATGGTTATCGCGCCAATAATGTTAATCGGGATGTATCTTTATTTTTGCTTCACAAGGTTTGCGCAAATTATGTTTTTTAGTTTGTTCGCGTTAATCGTCTCATCTGCCACAACAGCAAAACTTTCCTATAAACAGATTTTTAATATTTGCGTGTATGCGATCACGCCGAGTATGATTTTAGGGCTTTTATCAGCTGTTATTCCAACGAAGATCCCATTTTTCATATTAATATATTGCGGTGTATACCTTATGTATCTTATAGGAGCTCTAAACGCCGCAAAAGAAGGGAATGTTTAATTACCCTGCCTCGCAGGGTGAGTCAAAAAAATCTGTTTCCCTGGAATAGGAATTTCCAGGGACTATGCCATATTTTTTTGACGCTCGGCGGGGTTAATCCCCATACGGGGATAATTCAACTAAGCCCCGATGAACTTTTCAAAAATTTCGTAGAAATTTTTGAAATAATAGGGTCATCGGGACAAGTTTCATTATTCACACTATCATTTTTCCTACGCCACGAAGGCTTGAAAAAATGATGTGTTCATTAAGGAGGTTTATTTGAATAAGCCTTGGGAAAAATTAATCGTGGCGTTGGATTTAAATAGCGAGAAAGAAATCGAGAAAGTAGTAAAAGTGCTTTCCCCGAAAAAAGCTAAATTTAAAATCGGGTCAATCGCTTTTACGGAATTTGGCCCCGGCCTCGTCAAAAAATTTACAAAGAAAAAAATAGATATATTCGTGGATTTAAAATTATACGACATACCCCATACAATGAAAGAAACCGCCCGCGTGATAACGGAAATGGGAGCTTGGGCGTTTACCGTGCACATAAAATCCGGCAAAGAAGCGTTAATTGCCGTCAGAGATGAAGTAAAAAAGACAGCGCGCCAAAAAAAGATCAGGAAGCCGCTTATCTTAGGTGTTACCGAATTAACCAGCTCAAAGGCTTCAAGGCAAGACGTGCTTGAATTGGTAAAGTTTGCCCATGAGGCAAGGCTCGATGGGGTTGTTGCTTCAGCGCAGGAGGCCAGGGCCATAAAAGCTAAATATAAAAAAGCGTTAAAAGTTATAACTCCCGGGATACGCTCGCCTCTTGATGAAAAAGGCGACCAGGAAAGAATTACCACTGCCAAAACAGCTTTTAATAACGGAGCGGATTATATTGTCGTTGGCCGGCCGATCATTTCCCAGAAAGATTATTTAAAAGCCGCAGAAATAGTTCTTAGGCATTAAAAAGCGAATAAAGAATAAAGGTTATATTTTTTTACTTATTAAGGAGAAAATCATGAATCAGATTATCGAAAATATTAAAAAAAGAAGATCAGTCAGAGATTACGAAGCAAAACCTATCCCAAAAAACATTTTAATGGAAATCATAGAAGCCGGGAATAACGCTCCAAGCGGCGGTAATACTCAAGGGTGGAGGTTTGTTGTGGTAGAGAACGAAGTTTTCAGGAAAAAAATTGCCGCCCTTGCCCTGCCGCGATACAAAAAGTGGATGGAGAAAGCCCCGGAGCATTTAAAAGAAATGCGCAAGGAAGTTGACGCGAAAACTTCCGATCCGATATACTACTCGGCGCCTGCGGTTGTGTTTGTTGTCGGTTCAGGCATGAGTACTGAT
>JBAZGZ010000064.1:0-8452 GCA_041652615.1 Candidatus Omnitrophota bacterium
TGTTTGAAGCTATATACCCCATGGTCTTATACGTAACAGGATTTCCTTTAAGATCGGTAATTTTACCGCCAGCTTCCTCTAAAAGACATACGCCACCTGAAAAGTCCCATGGCCGGTCATGGAATTCAACCGAAAAATCCAATTTCCCTTCAGCGATATAAGACAGGGCCCTGACTGATGAGCCGAGCATTCGGATATTGAAAACTTCTTTGGCCAAATCCCCCAACACCTCGAGCATAATTTCCGGAGAATAGCGTATACTTGAATCAAAAGAGATGGAACATTCTTTCAACTCTCTGTAAGAAGATATTTTGATTTTTTTATCATTCTTGTAGGCGCCTGCCCCCTCCTCTCCAACATACAATTCATCATCAACAGGCATATAAATAACTCCGGTAACGAATTTACCTTTATAAAGAACACCGATTGACACCCCGAAAATATTTATATCCCGTATAAAATTATGCGTGCCGTCAAGCGGATCGATTATCCATAGATAATCTTTATCAAGGCCGCTTCCTCCGCCCTCTTCAGCAAGAATACCGTGGCCGGGAAATTTACTTTTTATTCTCCCAACAATCATCTTTTCCGCTTCTTTGTCGAGATTAGTTGCAAGATTCCTGTCGCCTTTACTTTCTATTTTTCCGACTTTGCCAAAATTATTTAACAAAAAAATTCCTGCCTCTTTGGCTAAAGATACGGCTAAATTTGTAACATCGTTCATCATTCCCCCTCTTTTGGATCCCGCGGCAGCTTAGATACGTATTGGAATATTTTTTGTTTATCTTCCTCATCAATTTCTAAAAACTCAACCCCTATATCATAAGAAGATTTTGAACCATAACCTATCTTAAATTCACTTTTCCATACAACTCTGCCTTTGGTATAAATAGGAGCGTCATTGTCAGGCAGATAAACACTTAAAGACAGCACCGTACCAAGTTGTAAATCCTCATCGGCAACGATACAAATCCCTGCCGCGCTGATATTCTTCATGGGGATATCGTCTGACAAAGAATTTATCTTCACAACGGAATATTTAACGTTAGTGCTAATAGAAAGCCGCGGGAATTTACGCCTTTCTGTGTTTTGATCTCGATTGATAGGATTTTCCATTGTTTAATGCCTCCGGTAAAATGCTTTTAACGCCCTCTGCGTTTCGCGTTTAGATATCTCTTCTTTAATTTTTCCGCGTTTATCAAAATTGAGCCGGCCCTTGGCAAGGGCAATCTCAAGCTTCACAAACCCTCTTTCGTTAAGATAGATCTTAAGGGGAATAAGGGTATAACCTTTTTGCGCCGTAAGGCCAATTAACCTTTTAATTTCTTTTTTGTGGAGCAATAATCTTCTTGTCCTTGTCGGCTTCGCCTTAAAATAAGAACTTTTTAAATATTCCGGTATATTCAGGTTATAAACAAAAACCTCTTGAGCCTCTATCAAAGCAAAGGATTCCTCGACCGAACAGCCGGAAGTGCGCAACGATTTTACTTCAGTTCCTTTAAGCTCCATTCCGGCTTCATAGGTTTCAAGAATTTCATAGTTTTTGCGTGCTTTTCTATTAGTAGCAATTATCTTCATCTTTTCGCTCTGCATAGATTTTATTAAATCACAATAGACAAATCACAAATTACAAACAATATACAATAAACAATTCCGGAATTACAAAAAGATGCTTGTTTATTGTAAATTTGAAATTGTGATTTGTTTGTAATTTGTACATTGTAATTTGTGATTTTAAATTATCTTAACTATCTGGTAATTAAAAGCTAAAATGTGAGAATTGCATATACAATCCTACCCACAAAGGAATAGTAACTATACTCAAAATATGCGAAAGAAGCACGCCCTGGGAAACAAACTCACTGTCAGCCTTACGTAAGTTAGCTACGATAGGTAATGATACCGCTGACGGCATCGCCGCCTGCAAAACAACAAAAAGCCCAAAAAGAGAAACAATATCTAATTTTAACACAATTAAGAGAAATATAAACGGTAACAATACCAACTTGAGCAAGCTTGCCTCAAGAACGATAAAAACTCGTTTGTATAAGTTAGTTGTACTTATTTTAGCAAGCCAGCAACCAAGGATTATCATTGAAAGAACAAAACTGGTGTCACCTACCATTTTTAAAGGGCTTATTATTACCGAAGGGATAAATTTTGCTAACCCGCTATAAACAAAAAAAAGTGCCAGCACGGTTGCGACAATCGGCGGAGTAAGAATTGATTTCATTTTAAATTCCTCCCCCTTTTTCTTAAATATAAGAAAACTCCCTACCGACCAAAACATAATATCAAATCCCAATATATACATAAAATTGTATATGATGAATTCTTCGCTAAGGGGCGCGGGCAGGAAAAATATCGCGATACTCAAAGGTAAATAGCCGCAATTCTGGAAAGCCACCAAGCTTATAAATTCTTTTTTAAAATCGTGTTTTCGTTTGACGGAAAACAAAAATCCCAATATAAAACTTACAAAAAATATGGCTATACTCACAAGTATAAACATACCTATTGAATAGCCGCTATTTATATGTAAACTTTCGACGATATGAGAAAAACCCAGGAAAGGGAATGCAAAGTTTATTACGAAAAAAATTAGAAAATCAAGGACCCTCTGATCAATTAGCCTTCTTTTATAGAAATAAAACCCTAAAACTGCTATTGCCGTAAGCTTAATAACTGCTAATGATATTTGAAGCATAGTGTATTGCTACCGGTTAAAGCCAGTAAATTCACCATTACCCCGAAGTGCCTGAATACTCAAAAAATCTCTCACAAGAATACTTGTTCGATATTTTTTGAGAGCACTTCGGGGTAATTCGCGCTATCATTTTTCTGTGTGGATACACACAGAAAAATGATGCGCTCATTAAATTATAACATAGGATATTTTGTTGACAAAGACAATATAATACAGGTATTATATAAAGGTTGAGGCTGAGATTAAGGTTAAGGATTAATTGTCGCCTCAACCTTGACCTAAACCTTAACCTTTTTATAGAGCGGAAGTGGCGAAATTGGCAGACGCATACGTCTCAGAAGCGTATGGGTAACTCCATGAGGGTTCAAGTCCCTCCTTCCGCATTTTTTAATTCAAATGAATTGCCCAAAATGTAATAGTGAATTAGAAATATTTCCGCGTAACGGCAAAGAATTATATATTTGCCCGGAGTGCCTTTGCGCTCTACTTCCAGATGAATCATCAATAAAAATTCTAAAACATTTCTGCACACAGGAAATAATACAACAACTGATCTTAAACCTCATTGATGATTCGCTTTTCGATAATATGAAAGCAATACTTTCTGCTGAAAAAAATCTTCCCTGTCCAAAATGCAAAGGTTATATGCAGCCTTATGACTTAAGCAAAAAATTAAGGTTTAATGTCGATAAGTGCTTCAACTGTGGTTCGTTATGGCTTAATACTATGCAAATGCCGCTTGTAACAACAGCCTTTGCGAAAAATGACCCTGACGATTTAGATTTTAAAAAAACTATCGACACTATATATGAAAGCTTGGCAAGAAAAAAATCTCGGAATATAAGGTCTTTTGATGAAATTATTGCACCATTTGCGGTTATGGCCGGAATCTTACCAGCCATACCGGTAGGCGATAATATTTCAACTAAAACAGCGTCGCTTGCAACCCGCGCAATTATTATTGCCTGCACGGTAGTATTTATATTACAAATTGCATCCGGAGAAATTTTAACTTATTTTAGCCTTATTGCCGATAAAGTAGTAAATCAAAAAGAATGGTACCGCCTGATAACCCATGCTTTTTTACATGGCGGAATCCTTCATTTACTGGGCAATATGTTTTTCTTGCGTATATTCGGCAGGACAGTAGAAAATGAAGTAGGCTGGAAAAAATATCTGGCTCTTTTCGGTATCGGCGCGATTGTTTCCGGAATATTTTTCATAGCAACCAGCGCCAAAAAGGATATCCCTTGCGTAGGAGCAAGCGGAGCGATATCTGCAATTATCGGTGCCTATCTTATTTTATTCCCGAAAGCAAAGCTGCGATTTGATATATACCGCCCTCTTTCGCCTTACCTTCCAATCCCTATTCAAAAAATTACAACTACACAAATATCAAGTTCACTATATATACTTTCATGGATAATCATGAACCTCATTTTTAGCTTTTTAAGTTCCGGCGGCAAAACTACCGGAATTGCTTATTGGGGACATATCGGCGGGTTTGTCACAGGGATAGTTTTTATAGAAGCATGTAAGAATCTTAGGCGGGGATAGTTCTTTCTTTTGCCCATTCTCTTAAAGCTTCGATCTCCTCACTTTTTACTACAGAAAGAGGCTTGGTAGATTTAATCTGTTCAATAATATGTTCTGTTACCATATTCTTTTTTTCACTTGTTGCGCGATAAAGCGCTGAAATAATAGCCTGCTCAATTTCTGCTCCGCTAAAACCTTCGGAAACTTCTGCCAGAGACTCAAGGCTAAAATCGCTGGGATTTAAGCCGCGCTTACAAATATGGATGCTAAAAACTGATTTTCTAAGTTCAACATCCGGTAAATCAACAAAGAACATTTCATCAAAACGGCCCTTCCTCAAAAATTCCGGCGGCAACCGGTAAATATCGTTAGCTGTCGCCGCAATAAAACAATACGACTTTCTTTCCTGCATCCATGTAAGAAAAGTTCCAAGAATACGTTGTGAAACTCCGCCGTCAATGTCTCCGGACGAAGCCGCAAAACCTTTTTCGATTTCATCAAGCCATAAACATATAGGGCTTAATTTATCGACTATCGCCAGCGCCTTTCTTAAATTTTGCTCTGTTTCGCCAATATATTTACTGTAAAGCTTTCCGATATCAATTCTATATAAAGGTAAGCCGATCTCCCTGGCAATTACTTTTACCGCCATGCTCTTTCCACAGCCCTGAACCCCCATTAAAAGCACTCCTTTGGGCGGCGGCAAAGCAGAAGTTTTTTCCTTTTCGAAACTGAATTTACGTTCTTGGAGCCAGCGTTTTAAATTATCAAAATTTGCAATATTATCTTTACTTTCGGTAAGATAGAATTCAAGTAGACCTTCCTGGTCAAATATTTTTTTCTTACAGTTTTCTATAACTTCAATATCGTTAATATTAATACAATTATCATCCAGCGCACATTGGTTTAATATATTCCTTATTTGCTGAATAGTAAGCCCTTTCAAAATATTCACAATTTTACTGAAACCATCAATATCAAGCGACACCTGCATTTTTTTATTTGTTCTTTTTAATTCTTCAATCGTTTCATTTATTGCGCTTTTGATTTCTTCTTCAGCCGGATACCCTCCAAAAATATGAGCTAAATCCGGCTCGATATCTTTAGGAACTTTATATTCTGCGGAAAGCAATACGAAAGTATTTTTTGTATTCCTCGCATAATTTATCGCGTCCTTAAACAATCTTAGCACCAATGGATCTTCTAAATATTTCTCAAAATCTTTTAACACAAATAACCCTGGGCCGGTCTCTGCCGTTTTAACAAATTCAACCACTGTACGTATCATTTTAACCGGCTCTTTCGTCTGATAATAAGAGCTTTCTTTGTCCCCCCTTTTTAAACCATCGGTTAAAGACCACTGATAAAAAATAAGCTCTAATTGTTCCGCTGTTGCGCGTAGCTGTCGAAGAGCAAAATTCTCATCCATCGCCTCAAAATAAACAACAGGATATTTGGATTTGATTAGTAAACTTACTTCGTCATTGATAAGCATTGTCGGCTCCAATAATTAGAAATTCATAGAAACATAGTTCTGCTTCGCCGTTTGTTCCGATTAGATTCCGGCTCAGACGGTGCTTCGCCGGAATCCGTTGTTTTCTTCCTAGATGTTACAAAAAATCATCTCCATTTCTGGTTAGCTGATTTTTCGTTAGAGGTAAAACAACGGAGAGGGTGAGATTTGAACTCACGGTCCCGCTTTTGGCAGGACTTCCGATTTCGAGTCGGACGCCTTCAACCGGGCTCAGCCACCTCTCCAATAAAAAAGTAATTATACAGGGTTATACCTTATTTTTTATTGGCATCGAGGCGACACCGCCGAGATGCCTAAGTAAGATTTCTCGCTTCGTCCTTCGACAAGCTCAGGACTCGGCCTGAGCAAGCGAAGCGCGTCTAAGGCCTTCGCTCGAAATCAATTCGACTATGTAATTTTTCTTCGCCTACGGCTCGAAAAATTACGGTCTCATTGATTATATCAAATAAAATGGAAGGCTAAAATGATTTTTGGCGTTATTTTACACTTGAATAAAAGCTTTTTTTAATTTATGTAATCCTCTACAGACAATGGCAAATGAAGGGTTTCTTTGATATGCGCTATCCTCTGGGCGGTATAAGGATGGGTTCTAAAATATGAGATTGGATAAATTTTTTTCTTGTTTTCCTTGTATAATTTTTCCATAACATTTATCCCTGCTTTCGGATCAAACCCTAATTCCTGAGCATATTTAACCGCTAATTCATCAGCATTAAATTCATCCTCTCTTGAATAAGCAGCCATAACTTGAGCAAGAGCGAAAGAAAGCCCCTGCGTAAACTGGCCGTCTTTAGCGGCAGCGCCGGATGCAAGAATCAAAATGTTATAACCCATTGCCGCCTGCAATTTTTTAATTACATGACGCGACACGATATGACCAAGCTCATGAGCAAGGACAAATGCAAGCTCATCATCATTTAAATCATCCAGAAGGGCTTTATAAATATAGATATGGCCGCCCGGCACGCTAAAAGCATTTTTATCTTCGGTCTCTCCGGTCTTATCTCCGGTAATTACATAAAAATAATAGTTTATTTCCTTTCTATCGCAGATATCAGCTATTTTTTTACCTACATTATTAACCCTCGCTATATCAACGGGATTATTTGAAAGTTTCATTTCCTTAGCAACCTCTTTTGCAATATTTTGCCCCATCGCGATTTCTTTTTCGGTAGAATAAAACATCGTATCCTGCCGGTGGGTTCCTACGTTATATTCGGTGGTAACACATCCATTAAGAAAAGTAGAGAGCAGAAAGTAGAGAGTAGGGAGATAAAGAAGTGATAAACGCGAGGTTTTTAATCTGTTTAATCCATTGTTAATCTGTATAATCATTCTCCCAATCTGTGTAATTATTTTACCCCACTAGCTTCGTACTTGCCATGGGTCTCATTTCCCCGCCTCACGGAAGAGGTTGCAAAATTCTAATGAGACTTGCCCGACTTTGTCAGGCCTAGCCGAATTATAATTTTGCAACGTTCGGCGGGGTTAATTCGCACTAGTATTTTTTCTGACGCCTACGGCTTGAAAAAATACTGTGCTCATTAAAATCTGTATAATCATTCCTTAAAAAAATCGCTCTTTTTAAAAAGCGAGTCCAGAGGACAATTGAACTTTGCGAGGTTCTCAGTTGCTCCCTCTTCTCTATCGATAACACTTACCGCTTTTACAATTTCAATATTTTCTTTCTGCAAAATCTCTATCGAGGTCATTAAAGAAGAGCCACTTGTCGCGACATCATCGATAATTACAACTCTTTCACCATTAATAAGCTCTTTACCTTCAATTAACTGCTGCCTACCATGAGATTTTGGCGTTTTCCTGATTAAAAAACCTTTAAGACTCTTCTTATTTTCATGCGCCACCATACAAACACCGGCAACAATGGGGTCAGCCCCCAGGGTTGGCCCGCCTATCGCGGTTACGCCGGCGTCCTTAATCAAATCCCAGACAAGATGCGAAATCAGGTAAATTCCTTCTGAACTTAAAGAGACCCTCCGGACATCGATATAAAAATTGCTTATCTTTCCTGAGGAAAGCTTAACCTCTCCCTTATACCACGCATCTTTCTTTAATAAAGCTAATAGTTGTTCTCTCATGTATGTAATAAAATTTGTCTGTGTTACTAAAAATTATACTTTCTAAATTAAATCTTGCAATAGAATTTCTTTTTCAAATATATTATCCAACCCCATAAGGCAAGTCGGATCAAAATACTTTTTCAAATACGCCATTTCTTTTATTTGTTCCGCGCTATACATAATTTTTAAATAATTCTTTTTTATCTTTCCTATCCCGTGTTCTGCCGAAACTGTGCCGCCCAAAGATACAGCGTTTTTACAAAAAAGTTCCATATATTTTTTTGCTCTGATGCTCTCTTCGTCGCTTTTTGGCAGGAAATTAAAATGCAGATGGTCTTCTCCGATATGCCCGAAATTCACATAATCAATACCTGATTCTTCTGCTTTTGCTTTATAGAAATTATACATATCCATAAATACTTTTGGCGGCACCGCGCAATCAACAGCGGTTTTTAATTGCTTATACCTCCTTAAATATTCATTAATCGCCTGCGGCAGCCTATGACGAAATTCAAAGATCTTCTCTCTTTCTTTTGGGGTATCCGCCAAAAGGCTTTTATCCATAAGCGCTCCTGCTTCCTCTATCAAACCAGC
>JBAZGZ010000065.1:0-8294 GCA_041652615.1 Candidatus Omnitrophota bacterium
TTGCCGTCTTCGTCTTTTCCAATAGATGCCATAAAAGCCTCTGATTTTTGGTAATTTTAATGTACTTAGCTCTTTTTAACTATTTAACAAGATACGGATGGATTTACAAGGTAAACCTTTTGCCGCTTTTGTTACTTATAACACTTGCCATAATAGTCCTATTTCTGAATCCGTGATTTTAACAAATATTCCTGCAAATCTTCTTTGGCTATCCGTACAGAACTGGCTATTTTACAGGCCTTTAGGACACCGGAATTAACCAAATTCCAAACTGTACGCTCGCAAACCTTTAGAATTTTTGCTACTTCTCCGTAAGTCATCAAGTTGTCAATCATTTGTTGTCGCTCCTATTGTTTGTGAATTTTCTTTTTCAACGCATTAATCAAATCTTTTGCCGGAATTAGTGTTGCTGAAACAAGTTTGATAACAAACTCTTGGTCTTTGAGCCCCATCACAATCAGTGCATCTAAAAACTCTGAACGGGGCATACGAAGCTTGCCTGCCAATTCATCGGTTTTAGCTAATGTTTCAGGAGTTACGTTAATCAATACACGTTCAGAACGCACATCTTCCGGTTTTTTACTTTTAGGCCGTGCCATTTTTCAATTCCACTTAAATTAACTGTATCACTTAACATAGTCATTTATACAGTCATTTTTTCAATTGTCAAAAGTTTTTAGAAAAAAATCAATTTTTTTTACGGCTCTAACGAATCCGGCGAATAGTTTTTGCCGTCCCCTTGCTTTTCCCCGCCATTTTCTTGCGAAAGCGGTGAAAAGCGGAGACGGCGAAAAACTTCAGCTCAAGATTAGAATCGCCCTATAAACTAATGACTACAAAACCAGACATTTTTTTGCGACAATATACAGGCCAATGACCACAAAATATGAACATAATGTGATACTCCAACAGATTGTTAGATAAATTATTTGAGAAGAATTAAACTTTAAAAATGCTTTTTCGGAAGACTTGATTTTATTTTTTATAGCCACAAAAACACAAAGTTAATTGAAGATTGTAAGTAGTCAATCTTGATTATCTATTGCAAATTATCACACAGGGTTTAAACTACTTACCTATGGCAAAGAAAAAAACGGCAAAAACGGAGTCGGCATCGGCTGTGCCGGTAAGAAGCAAACCCTCATCTCTTGTCGATACGCGGGTAATCTACTGCGGCGATAACCTTGAACAATTGAGGAAACTCCCCGAAAACTGCGTTGACCTTATTTATATCGACCCACCTTTCAACTCCAATCGCAATTATGAAGTCTTCTGGGGTGAGACAAAGGAAAAACGCTCATTCGATGACCGGCACGCCTCAACAAAGGCATATATAGAATTTATGCGTCCGCGCTGCGTAGAACTCCACCGGGTTTTAAAGAAAACCGGCTCATTCTATTTCCACTGCGACTGGCACGCAAGCCATTATGTCAAAGTTATGCTCGACCAGATTTTTGGAGAAAACCAATTTCAAACGGAAATAATCTGGAAACGAACAAGTGCACATAGTGATTCAAGCACCTGTGGCCGGGCACATGACAACATCTTCCTTTATACCAAATCAGATGAATTTGTATGGAACAGTCAATATCAACCGTATGATACTACCTATGTTGAAAGCCATTACAGAAGAAAAGATTCCACTGGCCGTGTATATCGAACTGATAACCTTACTGCAATGGGCTTGTCCGGTGGTGGTTATGAGTATGAATGGAATGGGGTAACAAAACTTTGGCGTATGCCAAAGGAAAAGATGCAAGAATTGCACGACACAGGAAGAATACACTACACCAAATCAGGGGGGGCTGAATATATCCGGTACCTTGATGAAATGCCCGGAATGCCTCTCCAAGATGTTTGGGATGATATTGCCCCGATAAACTCTCAGGCTGCCGAGCGGTTAGGTTATCCTACCCAAAAACCGATTGCGTTGCTTGACCGAATTGTAAAGGCATCAAGCAATCCGAATGATATTGTATTAGATGCTTTTTGTGGTTGCGGTACTGCATTGGTAGCGGCGGAGAATTTGGGGCGGCAGTGGATTGGTATTGATGTTTCGCCGACTGCGTGTCGGGTGATGGCGAAGCGGATGCGCGATGTTTGCGGTATGAAAGAAGATGAAAAACTCTGGCGGATTGGGCGCGGGTTTGTTGTTCGAGATTTGCCGAGGAGCGAAAAGCAGCTTAGAGAACTTCCGCCATTTGAATTTGAGAATTGGGCGGTTATCGCTCTTGGCGGTGTGCCGAATATCGCGCAGGTCGGCGATATGGGGATTGACGGCAGGATTTACCCTGTGTCGGCAACGCCGAAGAAAGTCGAAGGGGAATTGGAATTTATGGATGTTTGGTATCCTATCCAGGTCAAACAGAAGGACAAGGTAGGCAGGCCGGATATAGATTCTTTCGAGGCGGCTATGATGCGCGAAGACCGGACAAAAGGATTTTTCGTTTCGTTTGATTTTTCATCTGACGCGATGAGCGAAATACAGGCGTTTTTCAAAAAGACCGGCAAGAGCATTATCGCGCTTACCGTGAAAGATATACTGGAAGAACAAATCGCGTATAAATTGGCGTAACTCTGAAATTATTTTATAAAAAGAATCACCAATTTACATTTTCCTAATTTTTTATTAATATTTCATTCAGATATTTAAGGAGAGTTGTAATGTCATATAATTTGTTTCGCCTATGTGAATTATTTAAATATATTTATGATAATACAACAGACACTATAGGTAATATCAAAGGCTATCGCCGCATAAAAATATTAGGTGGTGCAGGCACAATGATCCAAATGAGTAATGAAAGTAAAACTGTTACTATGAAAGTTCCGGAAAATGGGAACAAGACACTTCAGATTATAAATGAAGGTGTTGATTCTATTGACCTTTTTATTGATGAACTATTTAAAGAAGAAGAAATTAAAACGTATGTGAGTAGAAGTGGCATAGAAAAACAGATTGACAAAGCATTACAAGAAAACTTTGGCCAGTTAAAAGTTGATAGTTTGGAATCATTTGTTAAAACAACAATAATTAAGCCTATTCGCTCAAACATTCGAACATGGGTAGTATATATACCTATTGTTAATTTAAATATCGAAAAAGATTTACAATTGGGAGATGTAGTATTTGTTTCAAAAGAAACAATCAACAATGAAGTTTATCCATTTTTAGAAAAAAGACATCTTCTTTTTAGCGGTGAAACCGAAGAAGAAATTCAGGGAAACAGAAATGCTTTTTTAGGGCAGGTGCAAAAGGCAATTAACGATAGTCAAGTGTTTGCTAAGGTCACATGCAAATCTCATTCATCAAACGCAGAAGCAATAGCGACTAACAAAGCTTTTGTGGCAATCAATTGTATAAGAGCATTTACGCATATTCTTTATTCAATTTCTCAAAGAGCTTTATGTGGTTTACCACAAGAAACAACAGATAACAGGCTATCCACAACGATTTCATTGGATTATAATGAAGAATATCAATTCCATATTAACTATAGTAAACATGGAGCAGTGCTTCCGTTTGTTCTTAATTCTAATAATGTTGAAAAATTACGAAATAAATGTTATTTGGAAAAAATACAAGAAGTATTGGCAAAGCCTTATAAAGAAAGGAATTGTTTAGAAAATATATTAATAGATTCTTTACAGGCTTTAGGGAAAGGGGTTGTTGCTCCTACAACAGATATGCGGTTTATAGGATATATCATGTGCATCGAAAGATTACTTATAAAAGATGGAGAAGAAACCACTAAAGAAAAATTTACGGACAGATTGGCATTGGCTTTAACAGATAATGTTGAAAAAAGACTTAAATTAGTTGCAAGAGCTAACGAAATTTATAATAAACGCTCTAGAATGGTACATGCAGCATCATTTTATGATATTTTTGAAGAAGATGAATTTGCCGCAGAAAATTGGGCAATCAATCTTGTTATTATGGCTTTAGGCAAAAGCAAAGAAGGATACTCTCATGGCCAATTTTGTGATGAAATCAATAAAAAGAAATATATATAGCAATTGATATATAAAGAATGTGTTAAAAAAATCTTTGAATGTTATATTCATAAGTTTTTTGATGTTCGATAAAAATATAAACAAAGTATTATCCAGTCCTAACAGAATGGTGTGGCAATATTTTGACGCTCTCCGTCGGTTATGTTATCGAGTAGCCACAAATAAAAACAAAGAAGAGATACTGCAAGATACCGTCCTATGCGTAATCTTAGCTGTTACAGGTGTAGAAGTTTTTCTAAATATTTACTTTCACATCATGATCAATGAAGAACCATATAAACATGCAAAAGAACAAATTCTTAGCGATTTAATGAGGCAGGTAAGTCTGGATAAAAAACTTAAAGAATGGCCTCAAAAGGTACTTGGGAAAAAAATACAATTAAATTACGGGATAGGACTAGAATTTACTAATCTTAAAAAATTGAGAAATAAACTAGTACATTTCTCTAGTTCTTATGAAACATTTACATCTTCAAGTATAACAATAATCGGATTACCAGATACGACCATCTATGACTCATTAGACGCTAATTCAGCTCTTAAAGCATTGGATACAGCGGAACAACTTATTTGTGAGATATTTCGTTTGCAAGGAACAGAAGAAGCAGATATTTGTCGCGCACTTCATTTGTGGACCGGAAAAGTCCCTACCTATAGTAAATAGTAGCCATTGAGACTGTTGAAAATGGGTGTGTCCATCTAACAGTGTGAACGGCCTTGATGGTTTCGGTTTGCCGGAGGGTATAAAATAAACCGTATAAATGGTCATATCCGTAAGACAAGGCTGGTCAATGAGTTCAGCTTTGGTCGAAACTGAGGTTGCTATATCAGAGTACCGGCCTGAGTCTTTAGCAGAACGCTGGATTTTTCTGGAAAAAGAATTCCAGTTCTTTTTATGCTCATCGAGTCGCTATCCCCCAAAAAAACACTATTAACTTTTCACAGAACACAATCGCATATCAAAAAACCATTACCCTGTATCCGCCATAGGTTCATAATCGAGCATACTCTGCAAAATCGCGTGAATATAATTCGGCCACTTGTCAGGATTTCTCCTATTTATCAAGTGAAGTTTTGCCTTTGTGGCTACGGTTTCAAGAGTTTCTCTATCGCAATCAATATCCACCCATCTATCTTCACTGCCTGAAAGAGCTACATTATGCTGCATCAAAAATACAAGCAGCGTACCTATATCAACATTTAACGTAAAATACTTACATCTTGGCTGTTCTTCAGCACTGGTATTATCATTATTGGCAGGAGCAATTTTAACCCTTGCCAGCGTACTTTGATTATATTGCTCTAATCTTGCGCCTATCGGGATATACATACCCAAACCAGCCCAAAACTGTTTGGGCGGTTTTTCACGCTTAGGCTGTGGAGGGTTGCCCCAGAAGCCCGGACTTGAAGCCACTATCTTTATTGTTTTAGGCTTCATACTCAGTATCCAGCCGGGCACTTTATCGCCTTTGCCGATATATTTGGAAAGGTAGCTTGCCATATGCTCTGACCATCTTTCAATCCAGACATGGCCATGTCCCCATAATTCGGTTAATTTGCAGTGGGGTATGGTTTTGCGATAGTCCAGTACCATATGAAAGTGAACCCAGCCGTTAGCCTGAAATTCCATCTTTCGCATCCACAAACCGGAAAGTGATATGCCTAAGTACTTCTGAAGTCGGCGGATAAATTTAGGCACATCTTGTCTTTCCTGTTGAGCATAAAAAAGGTCAAGCGGGGTCTTGTAATCATTCCTGTCGTAAGTCAAAGTAATAAACAATCCCCGCTTGTTTGCCATACGAGTTCTTAGCTTGGTACATAATTCAAAACTTAAAGCTGGTACGCTTCTTGGGTCAAACCATGACTTTAATCCGGGAACTCTTAAACTTATCATTTTTTACCTTTCTAATAATTGCATATTTGCTATTTACGGTTTAGTACTGCTTTTGAAATTTCCAATACTTCAAGCCGCATATTGGTTGGAAGTGATTCCCATAAAATGATGAAATTACATAAATCTGTGCCAACTGTGCCGGATTCTGTGCCAAACAATAAATCTCTAAGGCTGTAAGTCGTGCTGCTTAAATTGGTTATGTGATTTTGTTCGATTCCCCTTAGGGTATTTTTTTATCCATTGCAAATGGTAATTTAAAACCATTAGAGCGATTTTCGTGTCCACCGCTGTCCACTGAAAAACCCTGTTTTCTACCGTCCTTACACCAGTTTTTTCTTGTTATCAGGAGAACAATGTCCTATAATGGTGCGGTTATCAACGGAGAAAGAAGAAAATGAAAGGTTTTTTGAGGATTTTTCGTCTGTTCACAATTCAGCGGTATTGTTGCGCAAATTATTTAAAATCAATAAAATTAAACGGATGGAATAATTCGTAATGTATCCGGCGGTTCAATCCGTCCGAGAGAAAATAGTAAACGCTATAAAAAATTCGGAGAATCAATTATGAGAACGCTTGTTTTTGCAGTATGTTCATTTTTGACAGTTTCGTCTCTGTGTATCGCTGAGGATTATACATGGGATAACCCCAGCGGAGGTTTTTTTGGCGAGCCGAATAACTGGGACCCCAACGGCGTGCCGGGGGACGATGGAGGCGACACTGTGCGTTTTACGCTGCCGACGGCTTACACGGTTACGCTGGACAACTATTATAATAACGACACTCTGTATGTGGATGGCGGTTCTGCGGTTACGCTGGATATTGCTGGGTATGAATATATTCTGGACTATTCCCCGGAAAGCAGCCAATCTGTCGTCATCGGAGAATATGGTCAAGGCAGCTTGCTGATTAACAATGGGAATGTTTTTAGTCTGGATGTTTCTATTGGACAATTTGGCGGGTCGGTCGGCAGTTTGACTTTGTCCGGCTCAACGACACAATGGACAACATTGTACGATGAAGGATGGCATGGCGTTTCGATTGGCGAGGATGGTGATGCCACTTTGTCGGTTTTAGATAACGCACAATTTCGTCATGGTCATGGCGGAAGCGCTGTTGGCGCAGAAAGCAATGCGACAGTTGATGTCAACGGTATTGATTCTGAATGGTATGTCGATGGAGAATTTGATATGTCGGTCTGGGGAGATACCATGGTCAATATCGCTAACGGCGGAAAGATAGATATCGGCAAGTTGAATATGGCATCAGAATACGGCTCTTCTGCTCAAATAAATATTACCGGCGAAGACCAGCAGTCGGAGCTGCAACTGCACGCAGACGTTACAAACAGTCTGACAATAGGTAAAAATGGCATGGCTGCGGTTCGGGTATATGGCTCGAAGCTCTTGAACACCGGTACTATGACCATCGGTGAAAACCCCGGCAGTTCTGGACTTTTGGAGGTGCATGAAAAGTCATGGGTTGATACATGGAATTCTATTGCGATTGGCGGTTCTCTCGACAATTCGGGTGGACGCGGTCAATTAAGCATTATCGACGACAATCCCGGCGACGAATATGGGGTGGATTTTACTCCAACCGAAGCCGCTGGACAATTTATTAAGGTCTGGCCACAAGGAACGATTGCGATGGATGGCGGCGCGATTGAGATGGAATACGATGTCAACATGGCCAATCCGATTATTCTGCAGGGCGGAACGCTTCAAGGGAACGGGATGATATGGGCGCATGTCGAAAACCACGGCGGTCTTGTTGCGCCATGGGATGAGGAAGATAACAAGGTGCTGGAAATCGGGTACAACTATACACAGGATGCAACAGGAACTTTGAAAATTGCCATTGCCGGACGCGACCCTGTCAGCCAATATGCTCACCTTCGAGCAGTCCAGCCAAATTATGGGCAGGTGTCTTTAGATGGAATACTCGATGTTGATTTAATCGATGGTTTTGTGCCGAGTTATGGGGATGAATTTATCATCATCGCGGCACAAAATATCAGCGGGACATTCAGCAATGCTGTTTCGCAATATGTCTTCCAGGACGGCAGCTTCGATGTCATTTACAACACCGATTCCTACGATTCGGTGATATTGACGCACTATAATCCAGAACCGGCCTGCCTGCATTATCCGGTGGCGGATATGAACAGGGATTGCAAAGTGAATTTACTGGATTTTGCGATTTTTGCGGGCGAGTGGCTTGACTGCAATCTTGTTCCGGAGTCTTATTGCCCGTGATTATCGTTGAGTATTTTTCTTTATGAATAAAAAAATGAAAAATGACACAGGAAATAAAAAGCCTATGTAGTCGAATGCGATACCCCGAGCCAGCCACGCTTTTACTGCTCGGCCTCGGTGCGGTGATG
>JBAZGZ010000066.1:0-8255 GCA_041652615.1 Candidatus Omnitrophota bacterium
TCGGGTTTTCCGAGGCTATGCTCGAAGGTATTGCCGGCGCGATAAATGAAAAGCAAAAAGAATACACAGGATATATTTTTGAAAGCGGAAGGCACCTTCTTTCTTTGATAAATGACGTACTTGACCTTTCCAAAGTTGAAGCCGGAAAAATGGAACTTGAGCTTAGCGATTTCAATCTGAAAGAGCTTCTGAAAAAAAGTTTTACTTTTATAGCGGAGAAAGCGAATAAGCATAGTATTACTCTTGTTGATGACACTAAAGATGATATAGGTGGAATTAACGCCGATGAGAGAAAAATAAAACAGGTTATTTATAATATACTTTCAAACGCGGTTAAATTTACTCCCGATGGAGGTAAGATAGGCGTTAATGCCGTAAAGATAAACGATAGCGAAATTCAGGTATGCATTTGGGACACAGGTATAGGTATAGATAAAAAAGATATTACAAAAATATTTGCCGAATTTGAACAAGTAGACAGCGAATACTCACGTAAATACGCGGGAACGGGTTTGGGTATGCCGTTAAGTAAGAAATTTGTTGAATTGCATGGCGGAAGAATGTGGTTTGAAAGCGAAGGTAAGGATAAAGGCACGCATTTTTATTTTACTATTCCTTTTCGACAAAGCAGTAAAGAGGGGTGATTATGCCACAGCAAGTTAAAAAAACTGTATTAATAGTTGAAGATAACCCGCTTAATATGAAACTCGAGTCTGATTTGCTGGAGATAAATGGTTTTTTAGTTTTAAGGGCTACTTGCGGTAAAGAAGCACTTGATATCCTTAGGGGGTCGGTGCCGGATATTATCCTTCTTGATGTGCGCTTGCCTGATATCAACGGATGCGAATTATTCAAAAAAATAAAGCAGGATGCAAGGTTTGACGCGGTTAAAATTGTCGCAGTTACCGCGTCTGTTACGAAAGAGGAAGAGGAAGAGATAAAAAAATCCGGCTTTGACGGTTTTATCGCTAAGCCTATAAGGATAAAAGATTTTATCCAGCAGATAAAAGAGAAACTTGCTTGAGGTGTGTTTTTGGGTATTTTTTTATAGGTTTTACCCCGCCTCACAAAGAGGTTGTGAAATTTTCTTTCCCTGGAATAGGGAATTCCAGGGAATATATTCTGGGAATTCTTTCATAATTCCACAGGACGATAATTTTTCCGGCGTTACTTGAGCAAGTGTTGCATTACCCCGAAGTGCCTGTATACTCAAAAAATCTCTCACAAGAGTACTTGTTCGATATTTTTTGAGAGCACTTCGGGGTAATTCGCGCTATCTTTTTTTTGTGTGGGTACACACAAAAAAAGATGCGCTCATTAAAGGAGTCAAAATGAATGAAGATTTTAAAAAGCTAAGTTTACCGATAGCCATCGTGGTTGCTTCTGTGGTATTGGGCCTATGTATTATTTTTTCGGCAAAATTGATTTCCGGCAATATTGAAAAAACATCGAATAAACTGCGCAAGGATTTGCTTGGGGATATAAAAAAAATGGAACAAGATAGAGCTAAAGCTTTGCGTCCGGAAGCAATTAAACCGGGAGAAAGAATGGTTAAGGGGGTAACTGCCGGAAGCAATCCTGTTATGGGAAACCCCGCTGCGCCGGTTTTGGTAGTTGAGTTTAGCGATTTTGAATGTCCGTTCTCAAAAAAGTTTTATCAACAGACATTTCCGTTAATCGAAAAAGAATATATTTCAACCGGCAAGGTTAAATTTGCTTATCGTGATTTTCCTTTGCCAATGCACATTTTAGCAAAAGACGCGGCTATTGCTTGTCGATGCGCCGGGAAACAAAATAATTATTGGCAGATGTTTGATAAACTTAGCCTTGCTAGAAAGTTAGATCCGGAGGAAATGCAAAATTACGCGAAGGGATTGAAGCTAAACATGAAGGTATTTAATAATTGCCTTAAAGATGAGGTTGTGGCCGCTGAAATAGATAATGATTTTGGCGAAGGCTCTAATTTTGGAGTTCGCGGTACACCGGCATTTTTTATTAATGGGCATTTTGTGAATGGTGCGTATCCTTTTGAAGCATTCAGGGGCATAATCGAAGAAGAGTTATCTAATCCTGATAGTAAAAAATAATCTCTAAGCGCCATAAAATAAAACAGCCCCGACACCCGTCGGGGCCTCTATGTAAAGGATTTTGAAAGGAGATTCATGAACACATCATTTTTTTCAAGCGCGAAGCGCGTAGAAAAAATGATAGTGTGAATTAACCCCGCCGAACGCTGAAAAATTATCGTAGAGAATTTTTCAGCATCTTTTGTGAGGCGGGGTAATGAGATTTAATAGCCAATCGCTTGGTTAATCAATACCCAGCCTACCCAGCCTTTGTAGCTTCCGGATAGTATTTCTACTTTTGCGGTTTTCTCCCAGAAATTAGCTTCAAGTATACGCGCTTTTGTGTTGTTCTCAACTTCAAACGCCATATGGCCCAACATCTTTGTTAAATAGTTTTGTTTCTCAAAGCTCATTAAATTCCCCGTTAAGCCGTTAAAAGCTTTTTTACTCTTGCCTGCGTATACAGGGATCTTGCCTTCATAGCTTTTCAAGCTTACTTCTTTTCCTATATATTCTGCGTATTGGGCAAAGCTAGCCGGCAAAAAACACAAGGATAAAACGCTTATTAAAATTAGAACCACGGTTTTTTTCATTTTCCACCTCCTTTCATAATCACTTCAAATGATAACATATATTCAACCGAAAAAACCATCTTCCCGCTAAGATTTATGTAAGCGTTTTCATTTGATTCGATATAATAGCCGGAATTTGCGGCTGGATTGGGCCTGTATTTTCGCAGTTTTCTGCTTTAATTTTTTAGCGGGTATGGTATAATTTACCCCGTTAGAAAAACGTAAAACAAAGCCTTGGAGCTATTAAATAAAATATAACTTACTAAAGAAATTTTTCTAACGGGGTGGACCTATGTTAGCCAAAAGAATTATTCCTTGTCTGGATATAAATAAAGGACGGGTGGTTAAAGGGGTAAACTTTTTAAACCTTCGCGACGCAGGAGACCCCATTACCAACGCTTTGTTCTATGAGAAAGAAGGGGCGGATGAGCTGATTTTTCTAGATATAACTGCAAGCCATGAAAGGCGTTCTACAACTATAGATTTGGTTAAGGAAGTTGCTGAATGTGTTTTTATGCCGTTTACTGTTGGTGGCGGTATACGTAGTGCTCAAGACATAAGACAGCTTCTTTTAGCCGGTGCTGATAAAGTTTCGATAAATACCGTAGCGGTTAATAATCCAAAAATCATTACGGAAGCAAGTAATATTTTTGGCGCGCAATGTGTTGTGGTGGCAATTGATGCCAAGCTAGACAAAAAATCAAAAAAGTGGCAGGTT
The DNA here is from genome assembly GCA_041652615.1 of Candidatus Omnitrophota bacterium. Classification (GTDB taxonomy): domain Bacteria; phylum Omnitrophota; class Gorgyraeia; order Duberdicusellales; family 4484-171; genus JAJYOP01. Next base: position 3,357 of record JBAZGZ010000066.1, read on the forward strand.
TATATAAACGGAGGAAGAACTCTGACGGGGTTAGACGCGGTAGCTTGGGCTAAGAAAGCAGAGTGTCTTGGCGCGGGAGAAATTCTTCTTACGAGTATGGATTATGATGGAACAAAAAATGGTTATGATATAAAGCTGACTAAAGCTATATCCGAGGTAGTTGCCATACCGGTTATAGCTTCAGGCGGTGCCGGCGAGCCAATTGATTTTTATGAAGTTTTAAGTAAAACAAAAGCTACCGCGGCATTAGCCGCTTCGATATTTCATTATCGTGAGTATCATGTGAAAGAAATTAAGGAATATCTTAAGAAAAAAGGAGTGAGAGTGAGGATATGAGTAAATTAGAAACCAGAAACCAGAGAACAGAAACCAGAGGAAAGAGAACAGGAAGAAAAACGATTAGATTATCGGAATTGAAATTTGACGAAAAAGGCTTAATTCCGGTAATCGTGCAGGATTATAAAAGCGGTGATGTTTTAATGATTGCCTATATGAATAAGGAATCCGTCAAGATTACCCTTAAGGAAAAGAGAACTTGTTTTTACTCGCGTTCGCGTAAAGAGTTGTGGCGAAAAGGCGAAACAAGCGGACATGTGCAGAGAATAAAGGCAATTTATTATGATTGTGATTGCGACGCGCTTTTGGTTAAAGTTCAGCAAATTGGCGTTGCCTGCCATACAGGAGAATGGAGCTGTTTCTACAGAAGAATAATATAGCGGATAGCGTGTAGCGTATAGGAAAAATTAACTATACGATATCCGCTCTACGCTAAACGCTAAAAATTAGGTTTAATATGCAAATAAATCCATCAGCGAAAGATTTTATTAAATTAGCGAAAAAGAATAATCTTATTGTTCTGTCGCACAAATTCTATTCCGATTCGCTCACCCCGGTTTCTATTTATCACAGCTTAGCAAAGAAACTTAAAGGAGAAAGCTTTCTCCTTGAATCAGTAGAAGGAGAGGAGAAGATAAGCCGGTTTTCTTTCCTGGGTTTTGTGCCGATATGCACCTTTAAGAGCAAAGATAGAAAAATTTACATTAAAAATCAAAAAGAAATTGTTTTTAATACAGAGAAGGACCCTTTATTTGAGCTTAAAAAGCTGATGCATAGATTCAAAGTTGCCCCAAAGGAAAATTTACGTTTTTTTGGCGGCTTCGTAGGCTACCTGGGCTATGATTTGGTAAGATTTTATGAGCCTGTTGGTCCGAAGAAAAAAGACACTTTAAATGCTTTCGATACCTATCTTATTCTGCCGAAGTTTCTTATTATTTTTGATCACGTTCAAAAGCAGATTGAGATGCTCAACTTTGTAAATATCGAAAACAGTAAAAATCTCAAAAAAATCTATAATAAGGAAAAGAAAGTAATGGGTGATATTTTTAGCAAGCTTATGAGCTCAAGCAAGCTTGAGGCATTGTCATTATCTTCTTCAAAAAAGATAAAACTAAAATCCAATTTGACCGAGAAAGACTTTCTGTCAAAGATAAGAAAGGCTAAGGAATATATAAAAGAAGGGGAAATTATACAAACTGTATTTTCACAAAGATTCTCTGCTGATTTTCGCGGAGAACCTTTTAATGTTTACCGTTATCTACGGATAATTAACCCTTCACCGTATATGTTTTATTTGAACCTGAAAAATGTCAAAATAGCAGGTTCTTCTCCGGAAATGCTTTTAAGGTGCGAGAAAAATACATTGATTACCCGCCCCATTGCCGGCACGCGAAAAAGAGGAAAGGACGACATTGAAGAAAAAAAATTAGAAAATGCGCTCTTGGCCGATCCGAAAGAAAGAGCCGAGCACATAATGCTGGTTGATTTGGCGCGCAATGATGTAGGAAGGGTGTCAGAAAGCGCAAGCATAAAAGTTCCTGTGTTTATGACGATTGAAAAGTTCTCACACGTAATGCATATAGTCAGTGAAGTAAAAGGACAATTAAAAAAAGGTAAAGATATTTTCAGTGCTTTCGAGAGTTGTTTTCCCGCGGGAACATTAAGCGGCGCTCCTAAGGTCCGGGCAATGCAAATAATCAATGAACTTGAGGAAGAGGCTAGAGGTATATATGGGGGGTCAGTCGGATATTTTTCCTTCACAAATAGCCTTGATACGTGTATAATAATACGAACAGTTGTTTTCAAGGATAACAAGGCCTATGTTCAGGCTGGGGCGGGGATAGTTATGGATTCTGACCCTGTTTCAGAGTATAAGGAAACAGTAAGCAAAGCCAAGGCTCAGCTTTTGGCGGTGGCATTGGCAAACAATTGATCATAGTAAATCCTAAAAGGAGGATGCGATGAAAAAAATGATTTGTCTTTTTACAATCCTATGCCAAATGTCTTTAATTTCATTGTATGCTGCTGATCAAGCAGGAGATAGTGCCCAAAGTAAAATTAAGACGGCAGAAGCACAGGCTAGCGAAGCGACTATCGTAAATCAAGAACAGCCTGCGCAAGTTAAAAAGATGGAACCGTCTGTTCAAGCTAAAAGCGCAGAGCAGCAGCCAGTTCAGGCTAAAATGGTATTAAGAGAAAAAATTTCAGACCAAAATCCTTTACGCAAAATTGCAAGGGGAACAGTAAACGTGACATTGGGTTGGACCGAAATCCCAAGGCAAATGATAAAAGTAAATAAAGATAGTGGCGATATAGCTGGTGTATTCTGGGGGCCGCTAAAGGGTTTTGCCTTTTTTTTAGGCAGGACTGCCGTAGGTGTTTATGAGGTGACAACATTTTTATTGCCGCCATATAAGCCGGTTGTTAACCCTGAGTTCATTCTTTCTGATGATAATGCTACGGATGATGAATAATTAATATTTTTAGAAGCAGATTCCCGCGGATTTAAACGCGGATAAACGCACAGAGCGGGCGTAAATCCGCGTAGATATTCGCGTATATCCGCATCTACAGTTAAGGAGGATTGTTATGGTAAGGATAAGATTGAGAAGGCCGGGTAAGGCCGCAAAAGGAAGATATCATTTTAAAATTGTCGTAATGGATCAGAGACGAGCGAGAGACTCAAAATATATTGAGCAATTAGGGTATTATGATCCTTCCAGGCAGCTTCTTAAATTGGATACGGAAAAATATGAAAGCTGGTTTAAAAAAGGCGCAAAACCTACTGAAACAGTAGCCTCTTTGTATAAAAAAGTTAAAAAACAAGCTAAAAAAGAAACGAAGGCAGCTTAAGGAATTTAAGCTGGCACAAACCTTTGACATTTGTTTCGCAATTGTAAAAGGTTTGATTTAAACTGTTATTTTTTTCTGTGGGTTACGTAATTGGTGTAGTAATTTTATTACCCCGCCTCGCAAAAGATGCGGCAAAATTCTCTTCGATAATTTTGCCGCGCTCGGCGGGGTTAATTCGCACTATCATTTTTCCTGCACCACTATAGGCTTGGAAAAATGATGTGCTCATTAAAGGAGTTTAAAAATGCAGGCAAATCCAAATCTAGGTATGGCAAATATTTTTTTTCTTGTGTTTATTTTTGCGATTTTCTACTTTATGCTTATCAGGCCTCAGCAGAAACAGCAGAAAAAACACCTGGCAATGATTAATAATTTAAACAAAAACGATGAAGTCGTGACTATCGGCGGCCTGCACGGAACGATTATTAATGTAAAAGAAAAAACATTTGTTATCAGGGTTGATGACAACGTTAAGGTGGAAGTTGATAAGAGCGCGATTTCTTATGTAGTAAAGGCGAGGCCTAAAGAATGATTAAAAATTCAGATTTAAAAATAAGATTTGGCATAATCGCAGCACTGGTTATTTTCAGTTCATTTATCATATTTCCTCTGGACAAGAAAATAAATCTCGGTCTTGACTTAAGAGGCGGAATGTATGTATTATTGCGCGCGGATACTGCAGGCGTGCCTGCCTCAAAGCTTTCTGATGCGATGGGCGGAGCAATTGAGAAAATAAGAAATAGGATTGATTCTTTTGGCGTAAAAGAAACGTCGATTAATGTTCAGGGTGATAACTCCATACTTATCCAGCTTCCCGGCGTAGTCGATAGGGACATAATTAATAAATTAAGAGAAGTAGGAAAACTCGAATTTAAACTTGTTGAGGATAATAAAGAAAAAATTGAGCAGGCAATAAAAGGAAATGTTCCTGAAGGATATGAACTCAAAGATTATAAAGGCCCTGCTCTTATACATAAAAATGCTTCTTTGACCGGTTCTGATCTATCGCAGAGTTTCGTAGGCTTTGATTCCTACGGCATCGCTAATGTCCGTCTGCAATTTACTTCTGAAGGAGCCGGAAAATTCGCTAAGGTAACCGAAGATAACGTAAATAAACAACTTGCCATTCTTCTTGACGGAAAGATTATGAGCGCGCCGTCAATAAGAGAACCAATATTAAGCGGACAGGCTGAAATTTCCGGTGATTTTTCGCTTGATGAAGCCCGTTCGATTGTTTCAGTTTTAAACTCCGGAGCCTTGCCGATTCCTTTGATAGTTGAAGAAGAAAGAACAGTGGGGCCGCTTTTGGGGTCAGATTCAATAAATAAGGGCATTAACGCTTCTTTGCTTGGCGCGGTCATGGTTTTTATTTTTATGATTGCGTATTATCTTATTGGAGGCGTAGTCGCTGATTTATGCCTTCTTTTAAACATATTATTTACCCTTGCGATGCTTAATATGCTAAAAGCCACGCTTACTTTGCCCGGCATCGCGGGTTTAATCTTAGCTTTAGGTATGGCAGTTGACGCGAATGTTTTAATTTTTGAAAGGATAAGAGATGAATTGGTGGCAAAAAAACCTTTGGTTGCGGCTGTAAAATCAAGTTTTGACCGCACATTTGTAACTATTTTTGATTCAAACGTTACCACTATGATAGCGGCGGCATTTCTTTTTATTTTTGGAACCGGTCCGATACGCGGTTTTGCGACG
>JBAZGZ010000067.1:0-2934 GCA_041652615.1 Candidatus Omnitrophota bacterium
TAATCCTGCATTGCATGTTACCCAATAGCATACTCTTTTCATATGAGCCGAATCAGAGAGAATAATTGTATCAACTAAATCATCAACTGCCTTTCTGCGAAAAAATTCAGGATTTTTAATTACAATCTTGCCATTTTCTTGTGCGACGGTTTCCCCGTCAAAAATCTGTGCCTCACTCGTGTAAACCATTTTTTCCTCCTATTGTTAAATGCTACAAAAGTCGCAAAACCGTTTGACTCCTTGCAACATTTAAAACCTTTTTAACCTTTTACAACCTTATTATGTAAGAACCTTGATTAGCCTGTAATAGGCGTCAACTTCCATATCTTTTGGTTTAATCGCTTCTTCAAGAGGCACTAAAGCCAAATCGCCGTTTTTAAGAGAAACGCATTTATCGGTTTCGCCGTCATTTAAAGCTTCTACTGCTTTGTTTCCATATCTTGCAGCAAGTATCCTGTCAAAAGCTGTTGGCCTGCCCCCTCTTTGTATGTGCCCAAGGACAACTTCTCTTGTTTCGAATTCCGTCATTTGCGTAATTTTTGCTGCTAATTCCGGAGCTTTTGCTTTACCTTCCGCCGTAATAATTATCCAACTAATTTTACCACGCCTGTTTCCTTCGGTGATTTCTTCGCAGATATCTTCCAGGCTAAAATTTTTTTCCGGAAAAATAACTTCTTCACAACCACCGGCAAGAGCGACCCGAAGTGCGATGTAGCCGCAATCGCGGCCCATAACCTCAACAACGAATATTCTCTCAAGCGAGACCGCGGTATCTCTTATCTTATCAATTGCATCAAGAGCAACATTTAAGGCGGTGTCTGAACCTATAGTCAAATCCACCCCATTTACATCATTATCAATTGTCGCGGGTGCGCCTATAACCGGTATGTCGTATTTTTCGCATAATAGATGAGCGCCGGCCAAAGAACCATTGCCTCCCACCACCACAAGACCGTCAAGCTTGCTGTTTTTTATAGTCTTTAGCGCGTCGATCTGGCCTACTTCAGTAAGAAAACGCTTTGCACGGGCAGTCTTTAACATCGTTCCGCCGGTATTTATTATACCGGAAACCGACCGGCGGTTAAGCACCACTGTCTCGGAATTCATCAGACCCTCGTAACCGCGCATAATCCCGAGAACTTCTATACCATAAGAATCAGCGGTTCTTACAATCGCTCTTATACATGCGTTTACCCCCGCACAATCTCTGGTTAGAATTCCAATTCGTTTCAAATCCCTCTCCATTAAAAGTAAAGCTCAGAAGACAGAGGTCAGAAGTCAGAAGTCAGATTTTTTCTGTCGTCTGTCATCTGTTTTCTGTTATCTGTCTTCATGTGCCCATTTGCCAGCTTGCGAGATACTTTGCTTGTTCTTTCGTAAGTGTGTCTATTCTAATACCCATTGATTTAAGTTTCAAGGACGCAATACTCTTATCAATATCTTCAGGAACCGTAAAAACATTCTTATCAAGTTTTTTGTAATTCTTGGCTATATATTCCGCGCTTAGAGCCTGATTGGCAAAAGACATATCCATAACGCAAGCAGGATGTCCTTCTGCCGCGGCGAGATTTATCAAGCGACCTTCGCCAAGAAGGTATATTATTTTTCCGTTCTTAAGATTGTACTCATCAATAAAATCACGAATACGCTTTTTACTGTTGCTTAATGCTTCAAGCGCGGGTATATCTATTTCTACGTTAAAATGCCCGGTATTGGCAACAATTGCTCCATTTTTCATGACTTGAAAATGTTCTTTTCTTATTACGCCAATATCACCGGTAACCGTTACAAAGATATCTCCAATTTTTGATGCGTCTAGTATCGGTAAAACTTCAAAACCATCCATTGTCGCTTCTAAGGCGCGTAATGGGTCAACCTCAATTACTATTACTTTTGCGCCCAAGCCCTTTGCCCTCATCGATAAGCCTTTACCGCACCAACCATATCCACAAACAACAAAATTTGTGCCGGCAATAAGCTTATTCGTGGCCCTTATAATTCCATCAATGGTAGATTGGCCGGTTCCGTAACGATTATCAAAAAGATGTTTTGTCTGGGCATCGTTTACGGCAATGATCGGATACCTTAGTTTGTTTTCCTTAGCTAAAGCGCGTAAGCGTATTACTCCGGTTGTTGTCTCTTCTGTTCCGCCGATAATATTATTATGCGCTTTTGCCGGCCGCTGATGAATGGTACTTACCAGGTCTGCGCCATCATCCATGGTCATCTCGGGCTTTTGGGCCAAGACAGCTTCGATGTGGCTATAATAAGTTTTAGTATCTTCGCCTTTTATCGCGTATACACTGATACCATCATTTTTTACGAGCGCGCTAGCAACATCATCTTGTGTTGATAAAGGATTAGACGCGCAAAGACTAACATCTGCTCCACCGGATTTTAATGTTTGCATAAGGGCAGCAGTTTCTGTCGTAACATGTAAACAACACGCAATTTTTAAACTTTTTAATGGTTTTTCCTTTTTAAATCGTTCACAGATTAGCTTAAGAACAGGCATATCTTTACCTGCCCATTCTATTCTTAATATTCCTTTTTTTGCTAAACTTACATCCTTAATATCGTACTTCATATACTCCTTTTAATGAGCACAACATTTTTTCAAGTGTTCCTACACACAGAAAAAATGTTAGTGCGAATTACCCCCGAGTGACCGAAAGGAACGAGTGGGGTATATAGCTCTTCCCTATAATTTTGCCGCCTGCTTTTTTAATGCTGCAGCTTTGTCTGTAGCTTCCCAGCTAAATTCCGGTTCCTGCCTTCCGAAATGTCCATAACAGGCAGTTTTTCTATAGATGGGCCGGAGTAAATCAAGTGCCTTAATCATCCCCTTAGGAGTTAAATCAAAAGTTTCTTTTATAAGCTTAACTATCGCGGTATCGGAAATTTTTCCTGTACCATACGTATCTACAAATACGG
>JBAZGZ010000067.1:2944-8136 GCA_041652615.1 Candidatus Omnitrophota bacterium
AATGGTTCAGCTTTTCCGATTACATAGGCTACGTGTATTAAACATTTATCCGCTATACCGGAAGCAACTACGTTTTTTGCGACATAACGCGCCATATAGGCCGCGGAACGGTCTACTTTAGTAGGGTCTTTACCTGAAAAAGCACCTCCGCCTGAAGCAACCATGCCGCCATAAGTATCAACAACTATTTTTCTGCCGGTCATGCCGGTATCTGATTGCGGCCCGCCAATAACAAACTTTCCGGTTTCGTTTATGTAATATTTTGTATCCTTATCGACATATCCCTTCAAGATAGGTTTCGCTATTGCCTCGATAAGCTCTTCTTTGGCTTTTTTAGTAATTTTTTTATTGTCAGCTTTTGGGTCAAGTATATCTTCGGTGTGCTGACAGGCAAGAACCACTGAGTCGACCCTTTTTGGATGGCCATCATGATATTCAACTGTAACTTGAGACTTTCCATCGGGGCCGAGATATTTTAAAATCTTCTCGTGCCTTACGTCTGCCATGCGTTTTACTAATTTGTGCGCAAGACTGATAGGAAGAGGCATAAGCTCGGGTGTTTCCTTGCAGGCATATCCAACCATCATTCCCTGGTCGCCTGCTCCGCCGGCATCTACACCTTGGGCGATATCAGGAGATTGACTGTTAATAGTATTTATTATCGCGCAGGTATGGTAATCAAAGCCATATTTTTGATTATCATAACCAATCTCGGCAATAATTTTGCGGGCAAGCTTATGAATGTCCACATATGCTGTTGTTGTGATTTCTCCGCCAACGATAAGAAGCCCCATGGTAACGAATGTCTCGCAGGCAACTCGTCCATCAGGGTCGTATTTTAAAACTTCATCAAGTACGCCGTCAGAAATTTGATCGCACAGTTTATCCGGGTGCCCTTCCGCAACTGATTCCGAAGTGAAATAGAACTTCATTCTTTTACCTCCCTTTAATGCCCTCAATAATATTTTTATAATTACTGGTTGTCCATACTCGCCTTGTTTTCTTCGTTTACATTAACGACTTCAGCTTCCTGGTTATGCGTGCCGGAATTTTCCTGCGGCAATTCGTTGTTGTCGTTTTGCGCCGGCATATTTTCTTCCGCAACAACCGAGGCATCAACCAGGTTATCTTTTTTTGCCAGGACCATAAAATCTTCTATTTTTGGCAAATCTTTCAAAGAATTCAATCCAAAGTATTCAAGAAACTTTCTTGTAGTAACGTATAAAAACGGCCTTCCGGGAACTTCTTTTCTACCTTCAATTTTTATGAGCCCGAGATCCGTAAGATGTTTTGTAACCGCATCAATATTTACGCCCCTGATTGCTTCGATTTCCGTACGCGTAATAGGTTGCTTGTAGGAAATAATCGCGAGAGTCTCCAGCGCTGCCACTGAAAGCTTTTGCTTCCCTCTTTCGCGATACATTTTCTTAACCCAAAGCTCATTACCGGCGGACGTGCACATCTGGTAGCCTCCGGCTACTTTTATTATCGAAACACCGGATGAACGCTCAGCACATTCCTTGGTCAGCTCTTCAAGAGAATCTTCTATTATTTTTTTGTCAATACTGATTATTTCGCAAATTTCCGTAATTTCTATCGGCCGCTCATTAACAAAGAGCAATGATTCTATTATTGATTTTATATTTTTTTTATCTAAACCTGAAGTTTCCTGGTTTTCCATAAGCTTATATCTTTTATATTTTGTTTTTACTTACGCTGCCGGTAAATCTCATTTAATAATTCTTCCACATTATCTATCTGGGGCTTAGTTTCTATGGCTTTTTTAACCATTTCTTCTATTTCTTTACTGTTATATTGCAGCCTTTTTAGAATACCGGAAGCTTCTTCAATGATTTCCTTCTTAAAAGGAGCTTTAGTTTCTTTTTCGCTTTTTAGCAGCGCAAACCTTCCAACTTTGCCTTGAAGCGAAGCGATGATCTGTTTAGCTTTTTGCATGCCTATGCCCTCAAGAGTTTTCAAGAAAGCAAGATCACCGTCTTCTATGGCTCTGGCGATATGGGCGATTGGTTTATCAAAAGCCTTCAGGGCAACTTTCGGGCCTATCCCGGAAATGCTGATAAACTTTTCAAAGAATTCTTTTTCAAGATCATCAACGAAACCTATCATTACAGGGATACCCCTGTTTTTATCCATATTAAAATAGTGGTAGATGACGAGTTCAACTGTTCCCTCGCTATTTTTGCAAAGACGGCTTGAAACAGTAGTCGGGATGTTGACCTCATAACATATTCCGCCGATATCAACAATGGCTTTATTTTCTTCTTTTTTTACCAGGTTTCCGCGTATTTTTGAAATCATTGCACAACCATATTAAGATTTCTTACTTTTTCTTCATGCGCAAAAGCAATAACTAAAGAAAACGCATCAGCAGTGTGATTTGATTTAAATTCCCCACCGGTAAAATTTTCCGCCATCTTTTTAACCTGTAACGAATTAGCATTGCCTTGGCCCAAAAAAGCCTTCCTTGCCCTGGTTGGCGCGTATTCAAATAAGTCTGTTTGGCTTTTTTTTGAAAGTAAAACCACAACGCCTCTTACTTGCGCAAGTACCCCCAAAGTTGTCGGATGGCGGTGATGAGAATAAAGCTTTTCTAAAATTATCGCCTTTGGCTTATATATTTCTATTTCTTTACGCAGCTCTTCGTAAATGAACTCGAGCTTTTCCGGAAAATCTTGTTTTTTTGCCGTCTTTACTTCGCCTTCTTTTATCAAGTGAACTCTCGCGTTTTGCACTTCACATATGCAATAACCGCAAACCAAAAGCCCTACGTCAATGCCGCAGATTATCATATTAGTTACCTTACTTGCTATTTACGCTATCATAACCCCGGTTCGCAGGAGATGTCAAAAAATTTTCTACGATAATTTTTTGACGCTCGCCGGGGATAGTTCACACTAGTATTTTTTCTTCGTGCCTTTGGCACTTGAAAAAAATACTGTGTTCACTAATCCATCTCAGCGGCAATTTTTTCAAGTAACTCATCAGAAATATCGAAGTTAGCATGCACCTTTTGCACATCATCCTGTTCTTCAAGTGCTTCAATAAGAGATAGAAGCGCTTTTGCGTCAGTAGGGCCGACTTTTACCTTTGAGCTGGGCACCATTGTGATCTCAGCCTCTTCAATCTTTATATTATTGGCGTTAAGTGCGTCTTTTAATTTCTCAAAATCTTTTTGGTCACAAAAAATTTCATAGTTCTTTTCGCCAACCTGGACATCATCTGCTCCGGCGTCAAGACTAATTGAGTATAATTCATCCTCGCTTTTAACCTGGCTTTTATCTATCAAGATGTCCCCTTTTTTCTTAAACATCCAGGAAACACTACCGGCTCCTGCAAGGCTGCCGGTTTTTTTAGAAAAAATATTCCGCACTTCCGCTGATGTTCTGTTCTTGTTGTCGGTTAGAGTTTCTACAATAATCGCAACACCTCCCGGACCATAAGCTTCAAATATGCAACTCTCGTAAATAACCCCCTCAAGTTGCCCTGTACCTTTTTTAATTGCATTTTCAATATTGTCAGACCCCATATTTGCCGTCCTGGCTCTGTCTATTGCCGTACGCAAACGTGCATTCATGTCTGGTTTGCCACCGCCTTCACGCGCCGCTACTGTAATTTCGCGTATAAGCTTTGTAAATAGCTGCCCGCGTTTTGCGTCTGCAGCACCTTTCTTATGTTTAATACTTGCCCATTTTGAATGACCGCTCATAATTTTCCTCCTATAATTACTGTTTTTAAACTCTAAACGCTAAGCTCTAAATTCTAAACAAACTACAAACACGAAACTCCAAACTCGAAACGTTTGGAATTTGGAACATTAAAGTTTCGAGTTTGTTTAGAGTTTAGGGTTTCGAGCTTAGAGTCTATCATGTTCTTAAATCAAGAAACCTATAGCCTCCGCGGCTAGATTATCAGCTTCGGTATTTCTTTCACGCTCAATATGCGTAATGGTAAATTCTTCAAGTTTAGTAATTATATTTTTTGCTAGAACAAAAAGTGGATAAATATTTTTATTTCTTACTTTATAATTTCCGTTTATCTGCTCACAAAGCAGCTGACTATCTGAAAAAACCTTTACTTTCTTTTCGTTCATTCCTATGGCTTCAACTAATGAGAAAATAAGCGCCATATATTCGGCAAAATTATTCGTCTGTATGCCAAGATATACGCCGTTCTTCTTGATAAGATCTTTACTTTTATAGATCAAATAACCTACGGCAGCGTTTCCGGGATTCCCTTGTGATGCTCCATCAATATAAATCTCTATCATAGGCTAAAATCCTCGGGAATATATAAAATACGTACACAATTCTCACAAAGCGCCAGCTCGTTATACATTTTTATTTCGTTTATCTTCTGAGAGGTCATTCGCATGTGACAAGCTCCGCAATCTTCAGTATTGGTATCAACCGCGCAAACAGCAAGCCCGGAACGGGTTTTAATTAGCTTTTCATATCTAGCTAATATATTTTTATCTACATCTTTACTAAGGATTACTTTTTTCTCTTCAAATGTTTTAATTTTTAAATCATTATCTTCTAGCTGCCTACGCAAAGCAGCTTCATTTTCTTTGTAATTTTTTTCTTCCTCGACAAACGCGTTCTTGTCTTCTTTTATTTTCTTGTCAGAAATTTCTATCTCATCAAGAACTTTTATTACTTCTTCCTCAAGCAGCGAAGCATCTGCTTTATGTGAAGCTATCTCGGTAAGTTTAGCCTGATACTCTTTATTGCTTTTAAGTTGAAAGAGTTGCCCTTGTGACTTTTTTATCACGTCTTCTTTTGACGCAAGATCGAGTTCTTTTTGTCTCTTTTTGAGCTGTAACTGCTTAGCGGTTTCTGCTGACAATTCAAAATCTTTCTTTTTCTGCTCGAATTCGTTTTTTAATGAGTTTAGCTTTTCAGGTATGCCGCTGTCCTTTTTTAAAGAAAGATTATATATCTCCGAATCTACCTTTTGCAGCTCAACTAGCTTACGAATCTCTTCTTTTAAATCCATAGTGTGTGGTTAGTATTTACGAAATTAAGTATAAGCCATATCAAAAAAACGATTACTGCGTAGCCCTGCCAACGTTTACCTCACTAAGAGCTAAGCAGAATGGGCGTATCTGGATTTGAACCAGAGACCTCTGCAATGTGAGTGCAGCGCTCCAACCAACTGAGCTATACGCCCGC
>JBAZGZ010000068.1:0-8090 GCA_041652615.1 Candidatus Omnitrophota bacterium
TGCTCCTGCCGCTTTTACTTTTCCGGCGACTTCACGAAGTAGTTTGCGCGATTCAATGGAACACGGCCCGGCTACTATTACTACTTTCTTTCCGCCTATTTCTACATTTTTATTTATCCTTATAATGCTATCTTCTTTCTTAAATTCGCGGGAAACAAGTTTATAAGGTGCCAACACGGGCATAACTTTTTCAACGCCCGGGAAAACCTCTAAGGGTTGAACCATCACAACTTCTTCAGGACCGATAATCCCTACGATAGTCCTTTCAATACCGCGGCTAACCATGGCTTTTAAGCCTAATTTTTCAATACGGTTTATAACGTGGTCGATTTCTTTTTTGGTCGCTTCCTTTTTAAAGACAACAATCATATATTGGCCTCCGTTATTAAATATTTCTTAAGACAGGTGATGAATTTTTTGTTTTCTTCGTGCAAACCAATGCTCACACGAAAGAAATTTTTTAAACCCCAGCTCGTAAGGTCTCTTACGATAACGCCATTTTTTAAAAGATACCCGCAAAGCGATGATACGCCTTTCTTAAAATCAATAAGAATAAAATTGGTAGCGCTTTTTGTATAACTGATATTCAGTTTATTTAACTCATTATATAAATATTCTTTTTCTTTCTTAACGTAAGAAAGAACTTTTTTTAAAAAATTCTTATCACGAAGAGCGGCCTGGGCTGAAACTTGAGCAAATCTGTTTATATTAAAAGGATCCCTTATCTTGTTAAGCATACCAGCTATTTCTTCGGTGGTAATACAATATCCTAAACGTAATCCGGCCAAGCCAAAAATCTTTGAAAAAGTCCGGCCGATAATGATGTTTCCTCTTTTCTTTAGAAAATCCATTGTGCGCGGAAAATCAGGCGGAGCAAATTCAAAATATGCCTCATCAAAATAAACCAGCAAATCTTTAGGTATGCTTTTAAGAAAACTCTCTACCTCTTTTTGATTAACATAGGTTCCTGTTGGATTATCAGGATTTGCTATAAAAATTATTTTGGTTCTTTTGTTAACTTTTTTCGCGATGGAAGCTAAATCATAACGCAAATTTTTAAGAGGCACTTCAATTACTTTTGCGCCTTCAACTTTAGCTTGTATTGCATACATTAAAAATGTAGGATAAGCGATTATCACTTCGTCATTATTACTGCCTACCATCGCCCGAAGGATAAGCGTAATTATCTCGTCCGAACCGTTACCAAAAACCATTTGCGAATCTTTTATTTTTAATTTACGGGCAAGTAAGCTGCGAAGATAAAAACATCCGGATTCAGGATATCTGTTTATGTTTTTTATTTCATCCGAAACCGCTTTTTTTATATAAGACGGCTCAAAGGGTATTTCATTCGAAGCAAGTTTATAGACCTCTTTTAAGCCCAAAGTTCTTTTTACCTCTTCAATGGGCTTACCTGGCTGGTATGCCTTAATTTTTTCCAATCCTTTCTTAAACTTCATAAAATAATTCCTGTAATGTTTTATCTCTCTCTACTCTTCCGCCATTTTAAAAATATTATTTTCAAAATGGCGAGACCTCGCCGCTTTGCGGCGGGCTGCTTTTAGAATTAGGCTTCCTTGGGGTAAGAACCCAGGATTTTAACAAAAATACACTTCTTCTCGAGCTCTTTTAGAACTTTTTGAATATTCGGCAAACTCCTATGCCCTTCAAAATCAATAAAAAAATAGTACTCCCAGGGCTTTTTCTTTGAAGGACGAGATTCTATCTTTGTAAGGTTTATCCTATATTTCTTAAAAATATACAAAACATCATGAAGAGCCCCGACTCTGTCTTTTGCTGAACAAAGTATGGATGTTTTATCGTTTCCGGAAATCTTACTGTCATTTTTGCTTATAATTAAAAAACGCGTAAGATTTGAAGAAGAGTCCTCCAAGCCTGAAGCTATCATCTTAAGTCCGTAGCTTTGAGCTAAAATTTTATTGCCTATTGCCGCGCCGTTTAAATCTTTTTTTATGGTTATAGCCGCCTTAGCAGTCGAAGACATAGGTATGAGCTCAACTCCCGGCAGATGGCTTGCAAGCCACAATCTGCACTGCGGAAATACTTGGGACTTAGAATATACCCGTTTTATCTTTTTTAATGGCAAATTTTTTGCCGCAACAAGCACATGCGCGACATTTAAAGTAATTTCGGAACATATCTTTAAATTAGAATCAAAAAACATGTCTAAAGTATGATTAATAACCCCTTCAGTAGAATTCTCTATGGGGACAACTCCATATTGAGCTTCACCTTTTTCCACGCGGGAGAAAACATCACTTATGCTTTCAACTGATATATATTCACTGCTTTTACCGAAATTTTTTATGGCAGCAAGCTGTGTAAAAGTACCTTTGGGCCCAAGATATGCCACCCTTAAAACAGTTTTTAATGCCCTGCACGCAGAAAGTATTTCTTTAAAAATATTTTCTACATCACAAGATGAAAGCGGCCCATTGTTTAGGCTTTTTAGCCGTTTCAAAATATTTATTTCCCTTTCCGCAGAATAAGCACTTAAATTATTTTTCACTTTAAGCTTGCTAACTTCTATAACCTCTTCGGCTCTCCTGTTAAGAAGTTTAAGCATATCATTATCGATAGCGTCAATCTTGTTTCTTAATTTATTTAGCATTATGACTCCTTTGGTTATAGAAGCGGGTTACCGCGGATGTTGACACGGATTTGCGCACGGTAATTCGCTTGCGTTTATCCGCGTAGGCATCCGCGGATATCCGCTTCTATTCACACCTTCTCTCAGTTTTATACTCCCTCTCAGCAAGCCTTAAAGAATCTATATGTCCTATGTCAAACCATTGTCCTTTAAGTGTATAGCCAAAAACTTCCGTTTTTACTGTAAGCCATTTTACATATTTACCGGCTGCATCCTGATGCTTATCCATACGCAAAAAAGTATCTAAAAATTTGAGAGAACCTTTCGGAAAAAAATAAACACAGGATGCCGCAAGCGTTGAAAAAGGTTTTTTAGGTTTCTCCTCCAATCTAATTATCCTGTTATCTTTGTTTATTTTAACAATACCATACCGTGAAGCTAATTTTTTGCTTTTAACATCATAAAGACCAATATAAGGCTTATTTTTTGTATACGCAGTTTCTAAAAAATCTATTAGGTTGTCTGTAAATAAATTATCTCCGCCAAGAATCAGCCAATTATCCTTCTTCCCAGCCATGCCAAATTTCATATCTTTTATGGCGCCTAACCTGTCCTCCGGGCTGTTAGAGCCATCGTTGGCAATCCTCGCATTAATATTATACTTTTTCTTCCAATTTATAAAATCCTTATAAAATTTATTACTGGAAACTACGACCATTTCTTTAATGATAAATTTAGTTTTAAGTTTCTTTATTTTTTCTATTAAGAAGTTTATAAGCGGCTGGCCATTAACCGGTACAAGCGGCTTTGGTAAATTGAGCGTCAGAGGATAAAGTCTTGTGCCGTAGCCGGCGGCAAGAATAAGTATGCGTAGTTGTTTCATCTTAAAGCTTATACCAAAAGTATTTTGTCAAAATTATCTTGAAGTATTTTCTTTAATTCTTCCTGAATATACTTTTCAACCTCTTTAGCGGTTGCAAGCTTTAGCGCTTTTTCAGCAATCATTTTTGCATCCTGAAAACTAACATTTTTGATAAGTTCTTTTATTCTGGGTACGCGAGGAGGCGGCATGCTGAACTCATCCAGCTCAAAACCAAGAGTAAGAAAAGCAAACAATGGCTCTCCCGCCATCTCTCCGCACATACCAACCCAGATATTATTTTGATGCGCGGCATCTACGACGCTTTTAATTAAGCGTAGTACTGCCGGGTGTCCCGGCTCATAAAGATAGGCTACTTTTTCGTTTGCCCTGTCAACCGCTAAAGAATATTGTATCAAATCGTTTGTTCCTATGCTAAAGAAATCACTTTCCTTCGCGAGAACATCCGCAGTCAAAGCCGCAGAAGGGATTTCAATCATTGTCCCAACGGATATTTTTTCATCAAACAAAGATCCTTCATGTTTTAATTCTTTTTTGCATTCTTCAAGCATTTTTTTGGCTTCACGCAGTTCCTCGATACCTGAAATCATAGGAAACATAACCTTGATATTACCTTCCGCGGACGCTCTGAGTATTGCTCTAAGTTGAGCTTTAAAGACATCCGGACGGGCAAGACAAAATCTTATTGCGCGCCAGCCAAGGAATGGACTCATCTCAACAGGCACCCGCGGCTGAGAAAAGAATTTATCACCGCCTATATCTATTGTCCGTATAATAACGGAATATGGCTTCATTTTCCTTGCAACCGATACGTATGCCTTAAATTGCTCCTCCTCTGAAGGAAGATCGCTTCTTCCCAGAAACATGTATTCCGTCCTGTAAAGACCGATACCTTCTGCGCCATACTCATGGACCAGAGAAAGTTCTTCCGGTAATTCTACGTTAGCCGAAACTACAACTTCCCGTTTATCTACAGTGCACGCTTTTACCTTCGAAATGTGTATAGTTTTTATATCTTTTGTTATCTTATTTAATTTCTTATGATATTCCTTCAGGACTTGTTCCGAGGGATTTATCAAAACTATTCCCTCTGAGCCATCCACAATGATTTTATCCCCGGTTTTTATATTTTTTGTTACGGAAACCAGGCCTACGACGGCCGGAATGCCTAAACTGCGTGCAATAATAGTTGTATGGGAGGTCCTACCTCCAACATCAGTAACAAAACCTAAAATATTTTCTTTAGGCAACCCGGCTGTTAGCGATGGCGCAAGGTCATGAGCAACGATAATTACCTTTTCATTTACTTCCTGAAGGTTTGTTCCTTCTTTTTTAAGGAATTTTCTCAAAACCCTTCTTGATACATCTTCGATATCGATAACACGCTCCCTAAGATATTCATCCTGAAGCTTAAGAAGAGTATCTATGTATTTCTTTATACTCTGGGAAAAAGCATATTCTACGTTAACTTTTTTATTTTTTATCTGCTGGATGATATCTTCAATCAAAACTCTATCTTCCAAGACAAGTAAATGCGCCTCAAAAACCTTCGCGTGATCAAACCCTAAATCATTAAGTATTTTTTTCTGCAAAGTAGATATTTCCTTACGCGTCTCAATGAGGGCTTCTTCAAGACGGTAAATCTCTCTTGAAATATCTTCATGTGATATTTTAATTTTAGGCGCAGAAAGATCCTCTTTACCAAGCAATAACGCTTTGCCTATACCTATCCCGCCGGATGCAGCTATACCTTTTAATCTATTCACTGGACCTCCCTAAGAATTCTTTTAATTCGTTAAAAGCTTCCTGAGCGTCAATCCCTTCAACTATAAGTTTAAGCGCCGACCCCGTATTAACCCCAAGACTTAAGATCGCAATTATAGACTTGCCATCCACCGCTTCTCCATCTTTTTCAAGCATTACCTTAGAGTCAAATTTGCTTGCAATCTGTACTAAAAGCGCTGCAGGCCTTGCATGTAACCCATGCGGACTACTTACAATAATCTCCTCTTCAATCCTTTCCATTTTTTCTTATATTCGTTATATGACTCAATTACTACCTTTGCTGTTTTATCAGAATCATGATGCAAATAATTACTCCTGCTTACCACATCCGCCTCAAAAACACCTACTCCAAATTTTCTTAATCTTTCTCTGTCAAAAATCACCGGAAAAGATTTCTCTTGTGAGTACCGGAGAAGTAAATTGTAATCAAGACGACCTGAATTTACTAAACAATGATTTACGATATTTTTTTTAGAATGCATTAAAAGCGCTTCTACATGATCGGCAACAGTAAAACCGTCTGTTTCTCCATGCTGGGTCATTACGTTACATATATAAAGCTTTAATACATTTATTTTTGCTATTTCTTCGCTAATTTCATTTATAAGCACATTGGGCATTATGCTTGTAAAGAGGCTGCCGGGCCCGAGTATAATTAAATCCGCCTCTCTTATGGCATCAATAGCCTCAGAATTTGCATGGGCATTTGAGGGATTTAAATAAAGCTTCTTAATGGGTTTTGTTCCGTCAGAAATCTTATCTTCGCCTTCCTCTATGCTACCGTCTTTATATTCAGCCTTAATGCGTACCTTGTCAAGGCTTGAAGGAACCACCTTACCTCTTATAGCCAAAACCTTGCTTGAAGTTTTTATTGCATCCTCAAAGCTTCCTGTAACTTGAGTCATTGCTGTAATAAAAAGATTTCCGAAACTATGCCCCTTTATACCGTCGCCTTCGGTAAAACGATATTGAAAAAGATCTCTCATCAGCTGAGACGCTTCAGCAAGAGATACTAAACAGTTACGTATATCTCCCGGGGGAAGTATACCGAATTCTTCCCGCAGGCGCCCGGAGCTTCCACCCTCATCCGCGACAGTAACTATCGCGATTATATTCGAAGTATACTCTTTAAGCCCATACAAAATCGTGGAAAGGCCTGTACCGCCGCCGATTGCCACTATTTTTGGCCCTTTCGATAAAAACCTTTTATTGTAGATTACCTCTAATAGATCTTTTCCTTCATCCGGATATATTGCCTCAAAAAAACTCTTTATCAAATAAGCTGTTCCGAAAATAAATAAACCTATCCCTATGGTGAACAAGGCTCTGTATATTATTATCCCCATCAAAGACTGCTCCCGGGAAATAAGGCGGGAAGAAAACAAAATCATGAACGCTCCCAAAAGAAGCAGAATAATCCATCTTTTTATTCTCAGTCCAGGATAGAACCATCGTGTTATTTTAAGGAATCTTTTCATAAATATTTTTAAGTTTTGATATAGCCGGGATATTAAAAAAATTATATTTAGCATATATATAATTTTTTCTATAATACCGCACCAAAACAAGCAAACTGATTTAAATGGTGCTTAACTAATTACCTGTTGCTGCTTATTAATGAGGGCAAGAACATCTTCGCTGCTTACGGCATTCTTTAATTGCTGTACAAAATATTTATCGCGCAGGATTCTTGCTAAGAAAGCAAGCATCTTTAAATGTAAACCAGCCTCTTTTTGATTAGAAAGAAGAAGTGCGATGATATTTACGGGTTCCTGGTCAAGAGAATCAAACTCTACCCCCTCCTTAGCAACAACAAAACATATGACGATATTTTTTACTGAAGTTATTCGTGCGTGAGGAAGAGCAATGTAGCCGCCTATAGCGGTAGAACCCATACTTTCTCTTTGAAGTAAATTCTTTAAAATTTCTTTCTCATCATCTTTGTTTATCTTTTTTTTAGCTATTAAGTGCTCTAAAATAGCGGCAAGCATTTTCCTTTTCGTTTTTTGTTTTAAGCCTACGACAATAGTATCTTTACTTAAATAATCTAAAATATTTATATCCATAGAATTATAAATTTACGCCCATTCTCTGCGCTTGGGGGGAATTCACATTATTACCCGCTGAATCTCATTACCCCGCCTCACGGATCTACTGTTTATTACCCTACCTCGCAGAAGATGTTGTAAAATTTTCTACGAAAATTTTACAACGCTCGGCAGGGTTAATTCACTCTATCATTTTTCCTTCGCCACTAGAGGCTTGGAAAAATGATGAGTTCATTAAAAGCGGGCGATGGGTCAAAACCCTTGCGCGAAGCGCAAGCTTCTTTATGGTTTTGCCCCAACCTGTCATCGCACAAAGAAAACTTTTGTGCATAGCAAAAAGTTATCAAACAAACACAAAATTTACAAGCGGGCGATGGGTCAAAACCCTTGCGCGAAGCGCAAGCTTCTTTATGGTTTTGCCCCAACCTGTCATCGCACAAAGAAAACTTTTGTGCATAGCAAAAAGTTATCAAACAAACACAAAATTTACAAGCGGGCGATGGGAATTGAACCCACAACCTTCACGTTGGCAACGTGACGCTCTAGCCAGTTGAGCTACACCCGCTGAAAAAGAACATTATCTAGGGTTATTCCTTATTTTTCAGCGGCACTGAGGAAATCTTTCCGAAGTGCCTAATAAAACCTATTTATCAAAAGCTCTCAAAACCTCTTGAACAAGCTAACACTGCCGCGGGGGAGAGTTGTATGTGCTCTCAGGCGAAGCCTGAGTTTCTCTCTTAAGCACATCCAACACAACTACCGCACC
>JBAZGZ010000069.1:0-8054 GCA_041652615.1 Candidatus Omnitrophota bacterium
AAGGCTTGAGAATGTCAGAAAAATCGCGAAAAGCGGAGTGGACTTTATTTCCATCGGAAGCTTAACTCACTCGCCTAAAGCGATAGATTTTTCTTTAGAAATAATCAATACTGCAAAAAAAGGTTAAGGTTAAGCCTGAACCTAAACCTAAACCTTAACCTCAGCCTTAACCTTCTTCATATATGGATAAATTCAAATTAGTAAGTAAATTTAAGCCAACAGGCGATCAACCGCAAGCAATAAAGCTGCTTGTTAAAGGAATAAACAAAGTTAAATCCTTTCAAGTCCTTCTTGGCGTAACCGGTTCAGGAAAAACTTTCACTCTTGCCTGTATGATAGAGCAGATTAACCGGCCGGTGCTTGTAATCTCTCACAATAAAACCTTAGCTAGCCAGCTTTACGCGGAATTTAAAGAATTTTTTCCGCATAATGCAGTCGAATATTTCGTGAGCTATTATGATTACTATCAGCCGGAAAGTTATATCCCACAAACTGATACTTATATTGAAAAGGATTCAGCTATAAACGATAAGCTGGATCGTCTCAGACTTTCAAGTACCAGTTCGCTTGTTTCCCGTCGGGACACCATAGTGGTTTCTTCGGTATCCTGTATCTATAATCTGGGTTCACCCGAAGATTATATGGGCCTTACTCTTTACTTGAAAAAAACCGATACGATTTCTTTGGATACTTTTTCAAAAAGGCTGGTTTCTATCCAATACGAAAGAAACGATTTCGATTTTAAGAGGGGGGCTTTTCGCGTAAAAGGGGACACAGTTGATGTTTTCCCTGCTTATAAAGAAAACGCGATAAGAATAGAATTTTTTTCTGACACAATAGAAAGAATTTACGAATTTAATCCTTTGACCGGAGAAAAAATAAGTGATTTGGAAAATCTGGGGTTGTATCCGGCAAAACATTTTATCATGACCAAAGAGCAGATCGAACCGGCCTTAAAAACAATTAAATGGGAGTTGGAGGAGCGTCTCGCGTTTTTAAAAAAGAGCGGAAAAATCCTTGAAGCCCAACGCTTAAATAGCCGTACTATGTATGATATGGAGATGCTTAAAGAAATGGGCTATTGCCATGGTATAGAAAATTATTCAAGGCATCTTTCGCAGAGGGCGCCTGGTTCGCGGCCATATTG
The DNA here is from genome assembly GCA_041652615.1 of Candidatus Omnitrophota bacterium. Classification (GTDB taxonomy): domain Bacteria; phylum Omnitrophota; class Gorgyraeia; order Duberdicusellales; family 4484-171; genus JAJYOP01. The sequence continues at coordinate 1,148 of JBAZGZ010000069.1, forward strand.
TCTCATGGATTATTTTTCCGAAGATTTCCTGATTATTATTGATGAAAGCCATGTGAGTATTCCTCAAATAAGAGGAATGTATGAGGGCGATAAGTCGAGAAAACAAACTTTAGTAGAATATGGTTTTCGTTTGCCTTCCTGCCTTGATAATAGGCCTTTAAAGTTTGATGAATTTATGGGGTTTAAAAAACAGACAATATTTGTTTCGGCAACTCCTGCTGATTTTGAAAGAAAATTATCCGGAAATGAAATTGTTGAGCAGATCATCAGGCCCACTGGGCTTCCTGATCCGGAAATAGAAGTGAGATCCACAAAAGGCCAGATCGAAGATCTGATCAAGGAAATTAAAAAAAGAGCGAAACAGAAAGAGCGCACGCTGGTTACTACCCTTACCAAAAGGATGGCTGAAGAGTTAAGCCAGTATCTTAAAGAAAACGGCCTAAAGGTTACATATCTTCATTCGGAAATTGATACCATCGAGCGGGTAAAGATACTTAAGGAATTACGGATGAAGAAAGTCGATGCTCTCGTCGGTATAAATCTTTTAAGAGAAGGGCTTGATTTACCAGAGGTTTCATTGGTCGTGATACTTGATGCTGATAAAGAAGGCTTTCTTCGTTCGGCAACCTCACTTATACAGGTGGCTGGCCGTTGTGCCCGGAATATAAATGGATTAGTCATAATGTATGCTGATACAATAACCAAATCAATGCAGCAGGCGATTGGCGAAAGCAACCGGCGAAGGAAAATCCAGCTTGAATATAACAAACAAAATAATATTACACCAACAAGCATAGTAAAAGCGATTAAAGAAGGTATAGAGATATACATGGAAGAGGAAGAAAAATTAAACTACCGGTTAGGTTTGGGCGAAGGCGAGCTTGATAAGAGAGAAATTATCGGCCAGCTCCAAAAGGAAATGTATATCGCTGCAAAAAACCTCCAGTTTGAAAAAGCAGCGCAAATACGTGATAAAATAAGTGAATTAAAAGAAGCACTTAAAATAAAATAACCAAGCTCCAAGATACAATAACCAAACAATAAACAAATTACAATGAACAAATTACAAACAATACACAATAAACAATTCCGAAATCACAAACAAAACTCATTTGTTCATTGTGATTTTGGAATTGTGATTTGTATATTGTAATTTGTTTGTATCTTGGTTATTGGAAATTTCTAAAAATATTTTTTAATCTAACGCCAATGTATATCAAAATCGTAAAGCTTGAAACCGTAGATTCTACTAATAATTATGCTTGCAAGCTTGCTGAACTGGGCGCTAAAGAGATTACGGTTGTAATATCTAAAGAGCAGTCAAAGGGTAAGGGCAGAATGGGAAAATACTGGGCATCCCCGTTGGATAAAGGCGTATATGTTTCTTTTGTTCTGAGGCCGATAAATAGCTTCAGGGAGATATATTATTTACCTTTGGCGTTTTCTTTGGCTGTCGCGCGCTTACTTGCTCACAATTTTAAAGGAAAAGAAGATATTGGTAAACAACAGCAAATTAGGATAAAATTACCTAACGATGTAATGCTTGCGGGAAAAAAAGTCGCGGGAATTCTAGTTGAGGCAAAAACTACCGGAAAAAAAATTAATTTTGTAGTTGTCGGAATAGGTATAAACGTAAACAGCGCAAAAGCGGATATTCCGTCAAAAGCAACATCTTTTTATCTGGCAACAGGAAAGAAATATAATCTGGAAGAGGCTTCAAAAAGCTTAATTAAAGAAGTTATGAGGGTTTATAATGAATTCAAAAGAGGGGAGATTAAACGAATTCTTGAAGAGGCTTTTGTGTATCAACGAGCAAAATCCTTAAGCGTTATGGAAGAAAATCTTTTTAAGAAAGTAAAGACAAGTGAGGTTGTGCATTTAATATGATAGTAATAGACGTAGGCAATACCAGTTTACATTTTTATCGGGAAAATAAAAATAAAATTTCGCTGGCAAAGGAAATCAAAACCAATATCGCCAGTGAGGCAGTTGTCCGCAAAGCTGTTGGCCTGTATAAAAAAGAAAGTGTTATTGTTTGTTCGGTGGTGCCTCGCGTTACGGATATTTTTAAAAAACTAAAAAAGAAACTTCCAAAAACAAGCATACACATAGTTGGAGAGGATGTAAAAGTTTCTATTAAATGTTTCTATAATAAAAAAAGTGTCGGTATGGACAGGGTGGTAGGCGCATTTGCCGCAAAAAGCATTTATAAGGATGCAAGGATAGTGATAGATTTTGGGACGGCGATAACGTTTGATATCTTGTCTAAAAGCGGTGATTATGAAGGTGGTTTGATTCTGCCTGGGATCGGCTCTACTCTGAAAGTTTTATCTTCCTGTGCACTTATTCCGAAAACAATAACTTTGAAAAAATCAAAAGTAGTCATTCCGAGAGATACAAAAGAAAGTATTTATAAAGGCCTGGAAGAAAGTTTTTCTTCTATGGTAAACCATTTGGTTGATAAGTATAAAAAAATACTTAACCTACCATCTGGCAGTAAGGTTATAATCACGGGTGGAGATGCCAAATTTATTCTACCTGACCTTAAATTCCGCTACATTTACGAGCCATATCTAGTGGCGAAAGGTTTGATTAGGCTTGGAAAAAGATAACACCGCAAAGTCGCTAATCGCAAAAGCGCAAAATACCGCTAAAACGCAAAAAATTTTTTTGCGGCTTTGCGGCTGTTTTGCGGCTTTGCGTATAAAAAAAACTTGACAAGAAAGTTTCTTTGAATAGAATATGTTAGCACTCTAAGGGTTAGATTGCTAATCAAGTGAAGACGAGACTTATGGAGCGTTAGCGAGCATAAGTCTCTGTCTGAACTTGACCCCCACACCAATTGTCGGACCAGCATATAAGGTTCTACAATTGGTGTGGGGGTTAATTCGTAGACGGCTTTGACATCGGGGATGTCAAAGCCTACAATTTACGTCATTCACTTCGTTTATTCCGTAAATTGTCTACTCATTAAAGGAGGTGTTCGTATGAATGTCAAACCATTGGGAGACAGAGTAGTTATTAAGCCATCAGAATCAAAAGAACAATCGAGAGGCGGTATTGTGCTTCCTGATTCTGCGAAAGAAAAACCGCAGGAAGGAAAAATAGTCGCTGTCGGAACAGGCAAGAAAACTGATGATGGTAAGACAATTGCCCTTTCGGTAAAGGTCGGGGATCTTGTTTTGTATGGGAAATATTCCGGCACAGAAATAACCGTTGATGGTGAAGAATATTTAATGGTCAGGGAAGAGGATATTCTAGCTATCGTTGGATAATAAAAGTTATAAGTCTTACTCAAAATGTTTCGAGGCGGAACGTTTTGTTGAGAAAAAAGATTCGAAGGAGGTATGGATAAATGGCTAAGCAAATATTATTTAGTGAAGACGCGAGAAAAGCAATTTTAAGGGGCGCGGAAATCCTCGCAAAGGCTGTTAAAGCTACCTTAGGCCCAAAGGGAAGAAACGTAGTAATCGATAAAAAATTCGGTTCACCTACTATTACAAAAGACGGAGTTACTGTAGCGAAAGAAATAGACCTGGATGATCCGTATGAAAACATCGGCGCGCAATTGATAAAAGAAGTGGCAGAGAGAACTTCAGACAATGCCGGCGATGGAACTACTACAGCAACCGTGCTTGCTGAGGCAATTTACAGAGAAGGTTTGAAAAACGTTGCTGCCGGATCAAATCCAATGGCGCTTAAACGTGGAATAGATAAAGCAGTAGCAGTGGTTATAGAGGAGTTAAAAAAGATCTCTAAACCGGTTAAAGATAAGAAGGAAATTGCTCAAGTTGCTACTATCGCGGCTAATAGTGATATAAAGATCGGTGAGTTGATTGCGGACGCGATGGACAAAGTCGGGAAAGACGGAGTAATTACCGTTGAAGAAGCAAAGTCTATGGCTACAACGCTTGAAGTAGTTGAAGGTATGCAATTTGACCAGGGCTATCTTTCCCCGTATTTTATTACAGATACGGAAAAGATGGTTTGTGCTTTGGAAGATCCGTACATCCTTATCTATGAGAAAAAAATATCTAATGTAAAAGACATGCTTCCGCTTCTGGAGAAGATTGCACGTTCAGGTAAGCCCCTATTGATTATCGCAGAAGACATAGAGGGTGAAGCTCTTGCTACATTGGTAGTAAACAAAATACGCGGCATACTTACTTGCGCTGCGGTAAAAGCTCCGGGTTATGGAGATAGAAGAAAATCAATGCTTGAAGATATAGCGGTTTTAACCGACGGAAAAGCAATTACCGAAGAGTTAGGCATAAAGCTTGAAAGTGTTGATTTAAATGATTTGGGAAGAGCAAAGAGGATCAGGCTTGATAAGGAAAACGCGACAATAGTTGAAGGCGCGGGAAAGTCAGCCGGTATCCAGGCAAGAATTAGCCAGATTAAAAAGCAGATCGAGCAGACAGATTCAGATTATGATAAAGAAAAACTTCAGGAAAGATTAGCCAAGCTTGCCGGCGGAGTAGCGGTCATTAATGTCGGAGCTGCCACTGAAACTGAGATGAAAGAAAAGAAAGCCCGCGTTGAAGATGCGCTTCATGCGACAAGGGCAGCAGTTGAAGAAGGGATTATCCCGGGCGGAGAAATAGGGCTATTACGCAGCATTCCCGCTGTAGAAAAGCTGAAATTAGAAGGCGACGAACAGATAGGTGCCAATATTATTAAGAGAGCATTGGAGGAACCTTTAAGGCAGTTAGTTTCTAACGCAGGCGTAGAAGGCTCAGTGATTGTGGAAAAAGTTAAAAAGGAAAAAACCAATATGGGTTTTGACGCTGAGAAGAATGAAATTACCGATATGATTGAAGCGGGTATTATTGACCCGACAAAAGTGGCAAGAACGGCATTACTGAATGCTTCTTCAATCGCTTCGTTGTTAATTACCACTGAGGCAGTGATAGCGGAGAAGCCTGAAAAAGACGCAAAACCGGCAATGCCTCAAATGCCCGGAGCAGGCGGATATCCGGAATATTAATGAGAACCTCATTTTTTCAAGTGCCGAAGGCACGCAGAAAAAATGATAGTTCGAATTAACCCCGGCGAGCATCAAAAAATTATCAAAGAGAATTTTTTGACATTCCCTCGCGAGCCGGGGTAACGAAGTTTTAGAAACAAGTGCGTAGCACGCAGGAAAAATGATAGTGTGAGTTATCCCCGAGCGTAGCGAGGGGGTAATGAGTGCACTCTAAATTTAACCTAAGCTAACCATAAGACCCCCGTCGCTATGACGGGGGTCTTGCTTTTTATGAGCTTAAATCATTTAGATTACGTATAGATTTTTTTATTTGCAGTGGTATAATTCTATAAACTTGCTTTTTAAAATTTTGCTTAATTATGAAAGACACGTTTTATCTTAATATATCAACAGCTGACAGCTTAGGAATAGGTCTTTTTAAGTTTTCGCTTTGCCCCCAAGAAAAATTCCTAATCGTTAATTCTGCTTTGTCGCACATGCTCGGGTATCCTTCAAAAACCGAACTAAAAAAAGAAAAAATTGCTGATTTATTTTTTGATTTAAACAACCGTGATGATTTTTTTAGAAAAGTCAGGCGGTCCGGCAAGATAAATTTCTTTGAGACTTTATTTAAATCTAAAAATGGCAATAATCTATGGGTTGCAATTACCTGTTCTTTGGTTTTGCATGATGGAAAAGAATATATTGAAGGAATAATAGAAAATATTTCAGCACATAAAGAGATGGAAGGCAATTTAGCTCTTGAAAGGGATTTCCTGCAAGGTCTTTTGGATAATCTACTGGATGCTATGTATTTTAAAGATTGCGGCAATAAGATAATAAAAGTTAATAAATTTTATGCAAAAGGCGTAGGTCTTAATCCTGATGAGATAGTCGGCAAAACGGATTTTGATTTTTTTCCCGCAGAACAGGCAAAGAACATGCAGGCGGATGATAATTATGTTTTATCTACGGGTAAACCCATAGTGGGCAGGATTGAACGCACGCTTTTGCCTGATGGAACATGGAATCAGGTAATTACAACTAAAATTCCCATGCATGACAGATTTGGTAAAGTAATCGGCACGATGGGTATAACCAGAGATATGACTGCTTACGCGAACCTTGAAAAAGAGCGCCTTTCGATGATGGTAAGTACTTTAACAGTTTTAGGCAAAGCGCTTCAGATGCGAGACCCTTATACTTTTAGCCACACGCGTTGTGTCGCAACTATAGCCGAGCTTATCGGAAAAGAACTGGATTGGGATGAGAACCGTCTTCTGGGCATACGGCTTGCGGGAGAGCTGCATGATTTAGGCAAGATTAGTATTCCTTTAGATATTTTAAATAAACCCGGTAAACTAAGCGATTTAGAATATGGCCTTATACAGGAACATTCAAAAAATTGTTACGATCTTATAAAAGATATGGATTTCCCTTTCCCTTTATCAGAAGCAATATATCAGCATCATGAGCGTTTGGATGGTTCCGGCTATCCGCGAAAGCTCAAAGGGGAGGATATATTGTTTGAGGCGCGTATCCTTGCGGTGAGCGATGTTCTTGAATCAATGACCCAACATCGTCCTTACCGGGAAGCGCTTGGTATTGCTAACGCGTGTAAGGAATTGGAAAGCGGCTCCGGAGTAAAGTACGATTCAAAGATAGTTGATATAGTGTTGAATTTAGCCCGGAAAAGCGGACAGAAAATATTTTGGAAAGTTAATTAAACGCAGATTGTGTAGACTGTAAAAATAAATATAAAAACTAGTAAACTTTTTACTCCGCTTGTTGCGTTTATTGCCCCGCCTCACAAAGAGGTTGGAAAATTCTCTTCGATAATTTTCCAACGTTCGGCGGGGTTAATTCGTACTATCACTTTTTCTACGCGCTTCGCACTTGAAAAAGTGATGTGCTTCCGCCAAAAGCTTTTAAGCTTTTGGC
>JBAZGZ010000070.1:0-8052 GCA_041652615.1 Candidatus Omnitrophota bacterium
TGGATTCGATAAACTGTTACGGCACAGTTGAAGTTGCTGACACACAAGACATATTTTCGCAAACCAGCGAGCTTCGCGCGAAAGAGATAATTAAAATTATTACTGCGGCCATAGAAAACTATGCTGTCGATAACCAGGGATTCTTGCCGGAAAATTTTGATGATCTTATGGGCCAAGACCCTCCTTATTTAGAACCCGAGAGTTACGAAGACGGGGTGGACGGTTACATATTTTCAATAGTAACAGGATTAGACAGTTATAAGGTGACAGCAACTCCGGTAGAATGCGGTAAGACCGGTAGTAAAATATTCATACAAGAACGGGGCAAAGAACTTATTGAGCAATTATGTGAAGTGACTACCTCCTGAGAATATCTTCTAAAATACACAGCTAATCTAAAATTTTGCTTCGCAGATTTTCCACAAAAGTTAACTCAATTTAATGTGTTTCTTAAGATTATAATATGGTCTCAAAAGTATTTTCCTTAGGGTATTTAGGTTTAGAGGTGTATCCTGTTGAAATTGAAGTTGATATTCAAAGAGGCCTGCCTGCCGTATCCTTGATAGGGCTCGCTGATACCGCCCTTCGTGAAAGTAAAGACAGGGTTCGCTCCGGGATAAAGAACAGCGGTTTTAAATTCCCTTCCAGCAAAATCACCATAAACCTTGCTCCGGCAAATATAAAAAAAGAAGGGACGCACTTTGATCTGGCCATAGCCCTTGGCATTGTTTCTTCCTCTTCTCAGGCGAACCTAGATATCGCCTCTTATTTTATATTGGGCGAACTTTCTTTAGAGGGGCAGCTTCGGCCGGTAAAAGGGGTCTTTCCGATGGCCTTATACGCGAGAAACGCGAATAAGAAAATAATTGTTCCTTCTGAAAATGCGTACGAGGCAGCTTTGGCCAGCGGTCTCGAAATATATCCCGTTAAAAACTTAACCGAGGCCATATCGTTTTTATCCGGCCTTATTGAGATAAAGCCTTTCAAGGTAGAGATAAAAGATATTCTTCATAACGGTCCGCGATACGATTTTGATTTTTCCGAAGTAAGAGGCCAGCCTTTTGCTAAAAGAGCGCTTGAGCTTGCTGTATGCGGTATGCACAATATACTTTTAGTCGGGCCACCCGGAGTAGGTAAGACAATGCTTACGAGAAGACTGCCTACGATTTTACCGGATATGGATTTTGAAGAAATCCTTGAAGTAACCAGAATTTATAGCGTTGCCGGGCTGCTTGATAAATCTAAGCCAATAGTCAAAGAAAGGCCCTTTAGGTCGCCGCATCATACTGCTTCGGACATTGCTTTAGTCGGAGGCGGAACCAACATTCGGCCGGGAGAGATAACTCTTTCGCACAAAGGGGTGCTTTTCCTTGATGAACTGCCGGAATTTACGCGAGATGCCCTGGAAAGCTTGCGCCAGCCTTTAGAAGACGGTTTTATAAGCATATCAAGAGCGGCAAAGCGTCTTAAGTTTCCATCGCGCTTTCTTTTTGCCGGCGCCATGAATCCTTGCCCGTGCGGATATTTCGGTTCAAAAGAAAAAAGCTGCCATTGCACGAGTTATCAAATACAAAAATACAGAAATAAAATCTCCGGGCCGCTATTAGACAGAATAGATATGCATATTGAGCTTACCGCGATTAATACGGAAGATTTAATTTCGCCTGATTTCAAAGCTGAAAGTTCAGCAAATATAAAGGAGCGGGTTGAGAGGGCAAGGGCAATCCAAAGAGAAAGGTTTAAGAATGATAAAATATTTTTTAATTCACAGATGAACCAAAAACAATTACATAAATATTGCGCGCTCTCAAGCGAGGCAAAAGATTTATTACGTGCGGCAATATCGCATTTTAATTTTACTGCCCGTTCTTACGATAAGATTTTAAAAATTTCACGGACTATCGCGGATTTGGGGGCCAGAGAAGGTATTAATGCCGAAGACGTTTCAGAAGCCATCCGCTACAGAAGTTTAGACAGGGATCTTTTTGTTTAATCCTGCGCTAGATACCCCGGGCCTTAGGCCCTTCCTTTAAAGGAATAGGAAGGCCTACCTCCGTGGGGTTAGCCCGTGGGATGAATGCTTTTTGGGATTTCTGCTTAAAGAGTGAGCCTCGGACTTTAGCTCAACAGGGCATCCTGCTGGATAGTCCGAGGGGCTCCACAATGATCCGAGGAAATAAATTTTTAAATACTCTGCTGCAAAGCTTCATTCAATCAATGGTTGCTATTGGAATATATGCCAGTTAGATTTTTGGTAGAAGAGTGGGCGCTTTCGATTGCGCTTGTTATTTATGCCGGGCTATCGGCGCTCCGGCTTTTTGTGAGACCCCTTCATCATAAATCCGACCCGCGCTTTCAGGCCTTGCCTTCAAACTGACTTCTTGCTTTGTGACTTCAAAATAAGCAAAGCCCGGCTAGAATCAGCTATATGCATCATGACAAACAGGCTTTATTAAAAAAAGATAAAATCCATAGCAATCATTGAGATATTTACATTGTTTTTGGGTCAAAAATATTCTATAATTATAAAGAGGAATAGGTTCAACATTAGTTGAACTCTCTTGTTTAACTTAATAATCAACGGGGTTAATACATAATTTAAACGTAATCAAGAAAAAATAGCTGAAATTTTTTAATAAGAAAGAGAGTATGAAACGAGTTTTTTTTAAAAAAGGGGTTACGCTTTCAGAGTTGCTTATAGCTGCTCTGATAATTGTAACTTCTTTTACGGCTTTGTTGGCCTGCTTTGTCGCGTGTTTAATTTTAAATGAAGCAAACCGGAACCTTATGCTTGCTACAAGCCACGCGCAATATGTGATGGAAGATATAAAAAATATGGCTTCAACAAGTGCGGGTTTCTCCACGATTGCTAATAATGACAATGCGTACGGGAATACAAATTGGGATTGGGCAAATCCCGCGGCAATAAATGAAAAAACTTTGGTAGCTCTAAAGGATGAATCTATTGATACAAATGTGACGGGCGCAACTTTCTTAAATGTGGTGGTAACGGTTAATTGGCATGACCGCGGCAATCGAAACAGGAGCATAACTTTAGAAACAACAATAACTGAGCCATGAAAGCTTTTACATTAGTTGAGGTTTTAGTCAGTGCCGCTATCCTTGTTATTATTCTTGGCAGTATTGTTTCTGTTTTTTTAGTTTTTCAACGGACTTTTCAGGAGGATATGGGCTTGCTAGATTTACAACAAGAAGCGCGTATGGTTATGGATGGAATGATTAGAGAGCTCAGGCAGAGCGCGGACGTTAATCTAACTTCTACAACGGATCTTTCTTTTAAAATACCCAGGAGCACGGGGGTTACGGTTAATCTCTACGATCCGAGCACTTATTACCAAATCAGATATTATTTTGATGCGGATGGCCATGAGATTAAACGTGAATACCCCGTTGGCACAACGCAAATTATAGCCAGCAACATAGAACAACTAAATTTTGCTTTATTGGGGGATGTTTTACAGGTTAAACTAAGAATGAACAAAAGTGTTTTTATGCGGCAATTGCAATTTCCTTTGGAGAATTTAGATACGGCTTTTACCGACTGTTTAACCGGAAACGTGAGGCTGCGTAATAAATATGAATAGAAAAAATAAAAAAAGCTCTGCTTTGCTTTTTGTCCTCCTGGCGATAGCTGTTTTGACTATTTTAGGAGCCGCGTTTGTTTCACGTAGTATTTCTGAAAGCCATCTTGCTCAGCGAAATTTAGAATTTACTCAGGCTTTTTGGCTGGCTGAGGCGGGGGTAAGCAGCGCATTGAAAGAATTAAGAGCAGATCCCTATTTAGCTGTTGGTACGGTATTAGGCACGGCGCAGTATAGATTCACTTTATTAAGTAAAACTGATATTGCGGGAGTTCAGCGTTATACCATAAAAGCAGAAGGTTGTATCCCCAATGGTTGTAACTTTGCGCTTCCCAATTTTGGCAATCTCAGCTCTTGTCGTATAATACGTGCCCTTGAAGCAGTATTTACGAAATATGAATTTATCCCCTCTGGTTTTTATGATAACGCCATATATTCTGCAGGAAATGTAACCATAGGAAGTAACTGTCCCGTAACGGGAAATGTTTTTTCCGGAGGAGTTGTCAACGGTATCGCGGACGGTGACGTCACGCAAAACGACCCTGTTTTAAGCACTAATGGTTTGCCAACGCTGAATTTTTCCGAGCTTAGACAAACAAGCATAGATCAAGGTTGGTATAACCCTAATACCCATACGACTGAATTTCCCACAGGTAGTTTTTATTATTCCCCGGGCGTGCCAAATGTAGTTTTTGTGGAGGGTGATTTTAGTATTGTTGGAGGTAAAGAGGTAGTTAAAGGGTTTGTCGTAGTGGGCGGCGATACGGTTTATGACGCAGAAATCGGAGGAAACGCCAGCGTAGACGGCTGCGTATATACGCGCGGCAACATTTGGCTTCATGGAGGCGGCGGGCCAAACATACTAAATGTAAATGGAGGAGTTTGGGCCGGCGGAACAGTGCTTATGAATGGCAACGAAGAGATTAAATATAATAAGGAATATATGGACGCGATAAAAAATGGATTGCATCCTAATACAGACATTAAAATTACGGCTTGGCAAGATACACAAAATCCATACACTGTCTCTCCATAATTTTTTGACCCGCGTTACTTATGTATACACAATCTATCATAGGGTTTAGCATCAGAGGTGATTTTTAGATTGTTTCATTATCATTTCCGGACTAGCCTTCACCGGATTGTTAAGAAATCGAATTAAAAATGCATATTTAGATTATGTCGATAACCATCTTTAAAAATGCTTAAATTTATTGTGCGCGTTATGTTATCAAGATTGTTTTTTGGGTAAAAATATTCTATAATATAAAAGTAAGGGGATGCAAAATAGCCAATGAACATTTATTTGCATAAACAAAAAAGCTTAACTCTTGCGGAGATACTAATAGCCGTATGTATATTAATAGTGGCTGTAAGCGCTATATTAATGGCATATGCTAATTGTTTTATTCTGATCGACAGCGTTAGAAATGTTAATATAGCGACCAATGCCGCTCAGGGTGTGATTGAAGAGATTCGTAATACCGCTTTTACGAGGCTTACGGATCCCAGCTATTGCGATTGTGTGACTTCCCTTTGCAACGGGTGTACTTTTACTGTAAACGAGATACCTCAAAGCATGGGGGTAATATATATAGATGAAACAACGCCTGAACTTTTAGGAGTAACCGTAAGCGTGTGCTGGCGTCAGAAGGGAAGGACCATCGGAGAGGACAGCAATTTGAACGGCATATTAGATGCCGGTGAAGATACAAATGTTAATGGTAGGATAGATTCTACGGTAGAATTGACAACAAAGGTGGCAAACAGATTTTAAGGTAATTTGTTAAAATATGGACAGGTTAACAAGCGTATTACCCAAGAGGTGTGTTGTTAGAAAAAATATTTACCAAAAATTGGCTGTCAAAAGGTTAAATAGAAATGCCGGGTTTAGCCTGGTGGAAGTTATCGTCGCTACTTGTATTTTTCTTATGCTGGTAGATATGGCATTCGTTACGCTGAATACGGGTATGAATTCATGGTTTACCGGCAACATTGCGGTTGAGATGCGGAGTGAGCTCATAAAAACATTAAGCGTGATGGAAAAAGAACTAAAGGAAACAGCGCCTGCGCAGACAAATTTACCAAGCGGTGCTTTGGCCGCGTCGATTAATTTCCATTTGCCCGGAGGTGTTGATGTCGATGGTGACGGAACAATTATATATTGGAGTGGAACAGCGCCTCTCTATGAGCCGGCGATAGAGTGGTCGGCTGAGGTCATTACTTATGAATTAAACGCAGCCGGAGAGATAATAAGGAGAACCAGTTTGGGCCAGTCCCGTGTGCTTGCGCGTAACATTTCTAGTTTGCAATTTTCAAGGCCATCGGTCGCGTCTAATATTTTACAGATAGACATAACCGCGCAAAAACAGGATTCAAAAGGAAGGATAGTTAACGATGCAGCCAGGCTTATGGTGAAAATGAGGAATAGTTAATATGAAATATATACCGGTAAAACCTAAAACTAAAAAAGCATCCGCGCTTGTTTTTACTTTGATTGTAATCGCCGGTTTACTTATTTATGCCGGAGCATTTGTCGCTATAAGTATTAACCAGAATCTCGCGGCGGATATTTTTAAAAGAAGGACAGCCGCGCTTAACCTTGCTGAGGCAGGGCTTGATCATGGTCTTTACTGGTTGAGGTTGCAGCCTCAAGCGCCCACTTCCGATAATACTAATCCCTGGGGCGGGGTGCAAAGTTTAGGCGGAGGAACATATAGCGTTGTTATCGACGATCTCGGCCCCATAGCGACAAACCCGCTGGTACGAAAATACAAAGTAACTTCTACGGGCACTTTCGGCAATTTCAGCCGGGTTCTGGAAAATTATATTAAGGTAAATACTTTTGGGCAATACCTTTGGTGGACCAATATGGAGACTTTTGACGGTACGAATGTATGGTTTTGGACACAAGATCACCTTAGCGGCCAGACACATACAAATAATCATTTTAACATTTATGGGGACCCGATATTTGGCGACACAGCAAGCTCTGTGGATCCATACATATATTTTTACAACGGCGATCCCTGGAACCACGTTACCTCTGATACTTTGCCGGATCCTTTTAGTAACCCTCCGCATGATGAGCCTGATTTTCAGGGTGGAATAAATGTTGGCGCGACCTATATTGATATGCCTGAGGCAGCAGCGAATTTACGTGCTTCCGCGTCAGATTCGGCAAACGGCGGCCTTTATTTATCCGGAAACAGTACGGTAGTGTTTAATAGTGCCGGAACCATTACAGTGACAAATAAAAAGAAAGCTTGTACTACAGGGTGCGTATACACGGGGGGGAAGTGGAGATGTACATGCGATGCCCCCTCAAACGGAGCTTTGTTTGTAAATAACGGAACCTTAACAATATCCGGCACAGTGAATGCCAGAATGACTATTGGCGCAAGCAGCGATGTTATTATCAATAATAATGTCGTTTACGCTGACGATCCACGGACTAACCCGGCTTCAAATGATTCTCTTGGTATTATTTCAGAAAGAGATGTGGTGATAAACGATAATATCAGCGCTTATGATTTAGAGATAGATGCCGCTATTATGGCCCTGAATACTTCGTTTATGCTAAATAACTGGGCTACCACCAATGTAAAAGGGACTTTGACAGTTTACGGAGGAATTATCCAGAAAGAAAGAGGGCCGGTTGGGACTTTTTATTCAAGCGGTCAGAAAGCAAGCGGGTATTCCAAAGAATACATACATGACCCAAGATTTACTACCAACCCTCCGCCTTTTATGCCTAATACGGGAGATTATGATACTGTATCATGGAGGGAGAATTAAATCATGCGCCAAAAATTTTTATATTTATCTTTTATATTTATAATGATACTTCTTTTGGTCCTGGTTAATAAAAAACCTAAAGTTATCCAGCCTGTCTTGGAAGGTAAGAATCAACAGCAAGTATTGGATAATGAAAGTGCCTCGCTTCTTGGTGATAATCAGTCATCTTCTTTATCTTCTAGCAAGGTAGGAGTAACCCTTATCAGAAAAACTATTCCAAAAGGCGCTCCGGATGAATTGCTTCTTCCTGCCCAAAGGCAAAAGCCTGAAAATGAAGCTTCCGCTCAAAGTGGTGCCTCATCGGGTACAAGCGGACTTGTATCATCAAAAACAACCGATAGCACGGCTAAAGCAGAGTCTCCAGGAATAACTAAAATAAGTAAACGTCCCACTGCCGAAAGAAAGCAGCAATTAAAGGATAACGGCGTTCTTATGTTTTAATAATCAAAAATAGGGATAGGGTTATTGTAGAGCGAAACAGAAACCAACCTTCCATTTCCAGTCTTTTTACCTTCTAAACACTGTATTTTTAGGGAAATTCATTACCCCGTCTCACAGAAGATGCTAAAAAATTCTCTTCGATAATTTTTCAGCGTTCGGCGGGGTTAATTCGCGCTATCATTTTCCCTGCGTGCTACGCACTTGGATGTCA
>JBAZGZ010000071.1:0-7963 GCA_041652615.1 Candidatus Omnitrophota bacterium
CTGCAGTTAATATGCGCATATTTACCTCCGTATTTTATAGAAGCGGATTTCCGCGGATCTAAACGCGGATAAACGCCAGCGAATCGTTTGCGAAAATCCGCGTAGATATCCGCGGGCATCCGCTTCTATTTTAAAAAACAAAACCTACTAATTTCAATATCTGATTTCCCCAAAAAAAGAATACCATCGCTGCCAAAGAAAGATATGGTAAATATGGGATGAGGTGTGATTTTTTAAAAAACATCCCGACAAAAGAATATGCGAGCGCGAAAAAAGGCGCAAGAAAGAAAACAACGATAACCGCTTTCATACCTAGATATACTCCCACCAAACCCATAAAATCAACATCGCCTAAACCGAGAGATTCTTTTTCTCCTTCAATAGATTCTTTCTTACGAAAAGCAAGGTACATATTGATAAATATGTCACCGAAAAATTTGAAAAGATAGGTAAATCCTAAACCAAAAATTAACGCTTTAAGGCTGATATATATTGGCATCTGCGTTGGATCATTAAGGCTTCCGGACTTTAGCAAGTTTATGGTAATCACAAAATCAAGCGCGAGACCAACTAAAATTCCAATAAAACATAGATATGCCGGTATGGCATGGTAATCGATATCGATAAAAGATACAACAATAAGCAAAGAAAAAAAGAATAGATATTTTGTTAAACTTAAAGAAAATCCTAAATGGAAATAAAGCACAAGGAAAAATATGCCGGTAATTAATTCTACCAAAGGGTAGCGAAAAGAAATTTTTTCTTTACACTTACGGCACCTGCCTCCAAGAATAAGATAACTTACCAGCGGTATATTATCATAAGAATGTATCGGGGTTTTGCAGTGCGGGCAAAAAGAACGCGGCTTAACAATTGACATATCTTTCGGCATTCTATGGATACAGACATTTAGGAAACTACCGACAATAGTTCCGAAAACAAAAACGAAAATTTTATTTATGATTTCCGGCATTCTTTAACCCCTCCATAAGCGCTTTGCGCATTATATCAACAGGCGCGGATTGCCCTGTAAAATGCTCGAAAGAAAGCGCACCTTGATATAAAAGCATACCCAGACCATTTGATGTTTTTGCTCCTATTCTCTTTGCTAAAGCTAGCAATTTTGTCTCCGCAGGATTGTAAATAAGGTCATAGACAAATAAGTTTTTATGAAGCATTTCTTCTGCAATTAAACACGGGTCCGTATCTCGCATACCTATCGGAGTCGCGTTTATAAGTAGTTCCTTATCGTGAATTTTTAGCTCCTCTATCTTGTCTACCGCAGAAATAGGAAAATCCGGAAATAAACTTTTTATTAAATCCACTATATTCTGAGATTTGCTTTTGTCAATATCGTATATCGCTATATCCTTAACTTTATCATTAGCTAAAACATAAGCAACCGCCCGCGATGCTCCGCCCGCACCTAAAATAGCGGCTTTTTTATTTTCGGGATTGCCGCTTTTTTCTACTAGATCCCTGCCAAAACCCGGTATATCAGTATTAAAACCTCTTCGAATGCCCTCTTTAACTACTATTGTATTTACTGCTTTTATTTGTCGAAGGTAAAATGATTTGCTGTCTATTTCTACAAAATCTAATACTTTCTCTTTGTAGGGAATCGTAACATTTAAACCGGAAATGTTTTGCTCTTCTAAAGAAGCAATAAACTTACCTACCTCTTCGGACCTAAGTTCAAACAACTTGTATTCCGCGTTAATATTAAGGTACTTAAAAGCCGCGTTATACATCGCCGGAGAAAGACTATGCTTTACCGGAAACCCTATTAAACCGTATATGGTTGGACTTTTAGACATTTTTATATATATTGAATTAAAATAAGTCTGTCGAAATAACCAATAACCAATGTATAAGATACAATTACAATATACAAATAACAAATCACAAACAAACCACAATTCCAAAATTACAATGACCGAAGGAGACTTGTTTGTAATTTTGGAATTGTTTATTGTATATTGTTTGTAATTTGTTCATTGTAATTTGTTTATTGTTTGATTATTGTATCTTGGAACTTGGTTATTTCTCTAAGCATTTACTCTAAATTTACACCTATGATACTCCAAAAATCATGCCACTGGCTTTGGCCGAAATTACTGAAAGGATTTGAATAACGCTCGATAAGATAACCCTCTATTTCTTCTTTTGTGCGATATCTTTTTCCACCGTATTTACTTTTTTCGTCGTAAATCGGCTCATAAATAAGCCCCCAAAAACTCTGCCAATCCGAAACAGTAAACTCTCCGAATACCCAGGGGATATATTGACGTAAAATTGACTCCTTCTCTATAAAAGTTACCTTCTTCCTTCGTGAAGGAGCAAGATCCATGCTTATATTTTTTTTCTTTGTCGTTATAAGTTTGGAAGTTTCTTTAAGAAATTTTTGCACGTTACTCTGGAAAGGATAAGTAGTAGCATTATTTTTGAAGTAAATAACAAGCGAAACGATAATTGCCACAACCAGTATAGCAATTACGTTAATGATATAGCGCATAGTTTAATAAATAAACAATAATCAAGATATCCGTCAAATTCTTTGAATTTGACGAGACCTCGTCAATTTGCTATTGCAAATTGACGGGCAAGATACAAACAAATTACAATATACAAATAACAAATCACAAACAAATCACAATTACAAAATTACAATGACCGAAGGGGACTTGTTTGTAATTTTGGAATTGTTTATTGTGTATTGTTTGTAATTTGTTCATTGTAATTTGTTTATTGTTTGGTTAGGCCCTTCCTTTAGACCCCTCCTTTAAATGTATTAGGAGGGTCTACCCTGCTGGGTTAAAGATATAGGAAGGCCTCTTCCTTAGGATTATTATATCTTGGAACTTGGTTATTTTATGATGTAAAATTTAAGCGATTCTGTTAACAGCGTCTAAATACGCTTTGGCTGAAGCTTCTATAATATCCGTGCTTGCGGCTTTACCGGCTATCATTTTCCCTTTTGCCTTTATTTCAACCCGTGCCAAGCCTTGAGCGTCTTTCCCTTTAGTCACTGCTTCTAAACTATAGGCAATCAACTTTGTTTTTATTTTTGTAATCTTATCAATTGCTTTATAGCAAGCATCTACCGGGCCGTCGCCGGCGGATTTGGCTTCATAGATCTTCTTTTTATGTTTTATTTTTACCGTGCTTTGAGCTTCTTTTTTTGTTTCAGAAACAATTTGTATCGATACAAGTTCATAACTTTTTTTCTTCTCGCTGGTTTCCTCGGTAACAAGCGCGATAAGATCGTCATTGAAAATTTCTTTCTTTTTATCAGCCAGCTCTTTGAATCTCTTAAAAATAAGTTCTGTTTTTTTATCGTCAAACGCGAAGCCTAAGATTTTTAGCCTGGCGATAAGCGCGTGCCGGCCCGAATGTTTTCCAAGCACCAATTCACTTTTTTCAATGCCGACAACCTTGGGATCCATTATCTCATAAGTGGTCCTTTGCTTTAACATCGCGTCCTGGTGTATACCTGATTCATGCCTGAAAGCATTTTCTCCTACAATAGCTTTATTGGGAGGAATAACAAATCCTGTCAGCGTGCTTACGATACGCGAAGCACGAGAAATTTCCTTTGTATCTATACTATTAGTGAAATTACCAAAAACATCTTTACGAACTTTCAAAGCCATAACCAGTTCTTCCAAAGAAGCGTTTCCGGCGCGCTCACCGATTCCATTTATTGTGCAGTGCGCCTGCCGGGCGCCGGCAAGTATCGCGGAAAGCGAATTAGCCGTAGCCATTCCCAAATCATCGTGGCAATGAATAGAAATTACCGCCTTATTTATATTCGGCACATTTTCCAATATGGAAGATATCAGGAAGTTAATCTCTTGCGGATAGCTGTAACCAACTGTGTCCGGAATGTTGATTGTTTTTGCGCCTTCATTTATTACCGCTTCAATCACCCTGAAAAGGAAAGCTTTGTCTGTCCGTGTTGCGTCTTCCGGAGAGAATTCTATATCATCGAAATACTTTCGTGCCTGTCTTACTGAATTTACCGCAATTTCTAGAATTTCATCCTCGGCTTTTTTGAATTTGTATTGCAGATGAATTTTTGAAGTTGCCAGAAAAATATGAATGCGTGGATGCCTCGCCTTTTGCAAAGACCCATGAGCTGCTTCTATATCTGCTTTAATACATCTGCTCAAGCCGCAAATAGCGCAATTTTTGATATTGCGCGAAATTGCTTTTACCGCGTTAAAATCTCCGGGGCTTGCGATAGGAAAACCTGCCTCAATTACGTCTACACCTAATTTTTCAAGTTGATAAGCAACTTCTATTTTCTGCTCAGACGTCAAAGACGCACCCGGCGCCTGTTCTCCGTCTCTTAATGTTGTATCAAATATTATTATTTTCTCCATATTAACCTCTACCTGCGGTAAACTTCAGAAGACAGACAACAGATGTCAGAAAACAGATTTTTCTGTCGTCTGTTCTCTGTCTTCTGTCCTCTGAATTAAATTATCTATTTCTTCATCCAAGGCATCATCTCTCGCAACTGCTTCCCAACCTGTTCAATCTTATGCTCATCGCCGGCTTTCAAAAGACCGTCAAAGTTAGCGCGGCCGGTTTCATTTTCTTTAATCCATTCTTTGGCAAATTTACCTTTCTGTATTTCTTTAAGTATCTTTTGCATTTCCTTACGTGTTCTTTGGTTAATAACACGTGGGCCTCTGGTTAAATCGCCGTAACAAGCGGTGTTAGAAACTCTGCGGCGCATACCGCTTATACCGTATTCCTGAATCAAATCGGTAATTAACTTAAGTTCGTGTAAAACTTCGAAATAAGCTATCTCGGGTTGATATCCAGCTTCAACAAGAGTGTCAAAGCCCGCTTTAATCATCTCGCTGACTCCGCCGCAAAGAACTGCTTGTTCGCCGAATAAATCTGTCTCTGTTTCTTCCGCAAAAGTCGTCTCAATAACCCCCATACGTGTTCCGCCGATTGCTTTCGCGTAAGCTAACGCTAAAGATAAAGCGCTTCCTGTCGCATCCTGAAAAACCGCGACAAGACAAGGAACGCCTTTGCCCTCTTCATACATTCTTCTAACTAAAGCACCGGGGCCTTTTGGAGCAACCATAAACACATCAACATTTTTCGGCGGCTTAATCTGTTTAAAACGGATATTAAAGCCGTTAGAAAAACACAAAGCTTTTCCTTTTTTAAGACTAGGCTTGATGCTTTCACTATAGACTTTTGCCTGAACATGATCCTGGGTAAGAATCTGAATAACATCCGCCTGTTTTGCTGCATCTATCGCGCTCACCGGACTGAAACCGTCTTTTTTTGCCTGTTCATAGTTAGGCGTTCCCTGCATCTCCGAAACCACAACGTTACATCCTGAATCACGAAGACATAATGCCTGGCCGCGGCCTTGTATGCCGTAACCGATAATCGCAATAGTTTTTCCTTTCAAAAGATTCAAATCCGCATCCTTATCGTAATAAACCTTAGCCATGTGAACCTCCTTTTAAATATAGAAGCGGATTCCCGCGGATCTAAACGTGGATAAACGCCAGCGAATCGTTTGCGTAAATCCGCGTAGATATCCGCGGCTATCCGCTTCTAGTTTTTATGCTATAGCCAACCTTCCGGTTCTAACCAATTCTTTTACACCGAACTGTTCAAGTCCTGACAAAAGCTGTTTTATCTGTTCTTGATTGCCCACGGCTTCTACTATTGCCGAATCTGGCTCATGAGAAACAATTTTTGCCACATATTTATCAAGAATCGATTCTATCTTTGCTTTATCTTTAGAAGAATAATTTATTTTTAATAGAACAAGTTCCCTTTCTACATGCTCTTTTTTGGTAAAGTCAGTAACAGTAATCACATCTATTAACTTATTAAGCTGTTTTTTAATCTGCTCTAAAATACGTTCATCTTCTGCTTCAACTACCATAGTCATACAGGAAATAGTCGGATCGAGCGTTTCGCTCACAGCCAAAGAGGCTATGTTGTAGCCTCTAGCGCTAAATAGCCCTGAGACTCTCGCAAGAACCCCCGGTTTATTATCCACAGTAACTGAAATAATATGTCTCATTTTTCTTTGATTCTATTTTCCTCTATAAGTTTAAAAAGCGCGGTTACCACATTTTTATCAACTTTTCCTACTTGCATTATAACGTCGAACTCTTTTTTTATTTCCTCCGGGCTTAATGCCTTTCGATAAGGCCTGTCTGTCGACAAAGCATCAAAAATATCTGCTACGGTTAAAATTCTTGTAATTAAAGATATTTGCTCTTCCTTTAATCCGTCAGGGTAACCTGAGCCATCCAAAAATTCATGATGATGTTTTATCGGATCAACAATATGACAAAATGTTTTAAGCGGGCCTACTATGCTTTCGCCAATTTGAGGATGCTTATTCATGGTTTTTCTTTCTTCGACAGTCAATGGCCCTTGTTTTTGAAGGACATCATCGGTAATACCGATTTTACCGATATCATGCAATCGTGCTGCGTCTCTTAAAGTATGCAAATCTTTATCCGACAATCCCAAACATTTGGCAAGCTTAATCGCATATTCCGCAACCCTTTCCGAATGGCCGCGGGAGTAATGATCTTTGGCTTCTACGGCAAGAGCAAGCGCTGATATAGTTTCAAAATATGTTTTTTCCGCTTCCGCACTTAAAGCAATATTTTCAAAAGAAACAGCTATTTGATACGCTAAATTAGAAAGAATTTTAAGGTCGTCTTCTGAAAAATTTGTACTCCCTTTTTTGCCGCTTAAAGCTATTGCTCCCCATACTTTATCATGAACGGTGAGAGGAACGGAAAGCAGCGGAGAAGAAAATGAAGATTCTGTCTCACGCTCATCTAATAAGGGAATAGACAAAGATTTCTTTTCTTTAACTACCCATCCCACTGCCCCTTCTCCAAATTGCACTTCCTGCGGAAGAGCATTTTTATCAACACCCACAACCGCTTTTGGTTTTAAAATCTTTTTCTCATCATCTACGGAAAATATCATTCCCCGTTTAGCCCCTAAAGCCTCGACAATTGTCTCCAGGATAACCTGAGTAAGTAAATCAAAATTCTCAACCGAAGCAACAGCCGTGCCAATCTTGTTTAAAACCTGATACAATGTTTTTTTTGTTTCCTGTAACTCCTTTACGTTTGCTTCAAGGTTTAAGGTGATTTCATTAAACACCTTTGCTACCTGGGCGATTTCACCTTCTCCTTTTGATAACTCAGTAAATAGCTTCCTATCGAATTTATCTAAGGATTGTTCTTTTAATCTATTACTTAAATTTACAATTTTAACTAAAAAACTTCTTGTCCCCAAGAAACCTAAAACCGAAAAAACTCCGGCGATAATCAATAATATCTTGGGGTTACCGACAAAAGCATCAACTTTGCTTAAATTTGCAAGATGAAAAATAAGATAGCTAAAAATAGCAAAAGGAATCAACGAGGCAACGAAAAAATATACATAAAATTGCTTTAAAAGCGGCTCATGCTTAACAGACCTTAACTGCATTACGCTTCACTCCTTTTAACACGAATGGTCACAAATTCTGGCGAATTTTTTAATTTGTAGGAATTCGTGTTAATTCGCGCTCTAAGCCATGCCGCCTATCATGCGGTTAATAGCTTCGCCTGCCGGAACCATCGGAAACACATTCTCCTCTTGCTCTATATGGAAATCAACAAACACCACATTATCTGTAGAAATAGCTTTTTCAATCGCCTTACGCACGTCTTCCTTCTTTGTAACTCTTATCCCGACCGCGCCATAACTTTCGGCAAGTTTTACAAAATCAGGCCCGGAAATGCAAGTATATGAATAGCGTTTTTTATAAAACAATTCCTGCCATTGCCGCACCATACCGAGGAAACCATTATTTAATATAATCACTTTTACGTTTATTTTATTACAAACACAGGTGGCAAGTTCCTGGATATTCATTTGTATTGAACCATCTCCTGCTATGTCA
>JBAZGZ010000072.1:0-7962 GCA_041652615.1 Candidatus Omnitrophota bacterium
GATGATTGTCGCAATCAATAAAGATCCAGACGCGCCGATTTTTAAAGTTGCGAATTACGGATTAATCGGCGATTTATTCACGATAATCCCGCTCTTGATAAAGCAGCTTAAAGAAGTTAAAAAAGTCTGATACAGATTACAACTCGAAGTAGCGAAATATGTTTCTAAAAGAATTAGAAATCTTCGGTTTTAAATCCTTCCCGGAAAAAGTTTCCCTCAAATTTGAACCAGGCATAACAGTAATCGTCGGGCCAAATGGTTGTGGGAAATCAAACATTCTTGACAGTTTGAAATGGTCCCTTGGAGAGCAAAGCGCGAAATCTCTTCGCGGCTCGAAAATGGAAGATATCATTTTTAACGGCACAGACAATCATTCCCAGTTAAGTTATGCCGAAGTAACCATCACCTTTTCTAACGAAGATGGCTACCTGCCCATAGAATATAAGGAGGTAGCAATCTGTCGTAGGTTGTATCGTTCAGGCGAGAGCGAATACCTCATCAACAAAAATCCCGTAAGGTTAAAAGACATTTCAGCCCTGCTTATGGGCACCGGCATCGGCGAATCAACCTATTCTTTTATTGAGCAGGGAAAAATAGAAGTATTTTTAAGTTATAAGCCGGAAGATAAAAGGTTGATTTTTGATGAAGCAAGCGGAATCGTTAAATACAAAGAGGCCCGCAGAGAAACTCTTCGAAAACTTGAGGAGACTGACGAAAACCTCCTTCGGCTTGAAGATATAATTTCCGAAGTAAAAAGGCAGATACGTTATCTTGAAAGGCAGGTTGAGAAAACCCGCAAGTTCAAGGAATCCCAGGAAAAACTTGTCGAAGTTGAGAAGAAAATATCTGTTTTTAAATTTAAAGAGCTCGATGTAAAGGTAAATGCTATTCTTGAAGAACTAAACGCCTTAAAGGAAAGGGAAATTGCTAAAGACACAGAGTTAAAAGAAAATAAGAATAAATGGGAAGAGCTTAACTTACGGCTAAAGGATATGCGCCATGAGTTACAGGAAGCAAGCTCCAAGGTGTTTTCTGTTAACGCCCAAATAGAAACTTCATTAAGTTATATAGATATAAACCACCAGCGTATAAGAGAAATTGATGAGCGCAACCAAATAATAGATTCTTCGAAAAAGACTTTCGGGGAAAGAATTATCCTGCAGGAGACAAGGATAAACGAAGAGAAAAAGAAGCTGGCTGATATCGAGAGAGAAGCCATTGTGATCATTACGCAAATAAGCCACTTGCAGCAGGAAAAAGAAAGCCTGGCCGGGGCAAGAACCCTTGCCGAGAAAGAGATCGAAAGCGAAAAGATAAAAATAATGGATTTTGAAAGTAACGGCGTTAATTTACGCAATTCGCTCGTCGAGATCCAAACCCAGAATATCTCGCTTACAAACCGGAAGAAAAGGCTGCTTTTAGATAAGGCCCGGCTTGAGAATTTTATCACCGAGAAAAAAGAAATATCAGGCAATCTGGCAAAAACAATTCAGGAGCTCGGGGCAGCGTTAGGTGCTCTTAAAGATAAAAAAGTGAGCTTGCTCACAAAAGAGCAGGAGCTTTCCGCGATAAAAGAAAGTTTGCAGAATAAACTGATTGAAAAAGACAAACAGCAGGTTGAGTTCAACTCTTACTACGAATTTTTAAGGGACCTGCGTACAAAATACGATACTTTTGCCGCGAAGAAGAAAATTACCATTCTTTTTGAGGAAGAACCCAAAGATATAAACAAACTGATCATCTCATTGAAAGGAATCGCTTTTACCAAGGAAGGCAGCGCTTACAAGGCAGACATAGAAGCAAAAGTCATATCGCTTGAAGAAGAGGATTTAAAAGCAAGGATAGAAGCGGTAAAAATAGAAATAGAGAATTTAAAAAAGAATATCGATGATATTGATAGCCAGAAAAAATTAATCAGCGAGGAATCGCAAAGTCAAAATCTCCAGGTCGAAGAGGAAGAAAAAAGATATCAAAAGTATTTGCAGGAAAAAGATAATTTAGACAGAGAGCTTGCAAGGTTCAATGAAGAGTTTGAGCTCGTGGATAAGGAGTTGGGCGCGAATATCCAGGAGTTGGAAAACTTGGAGGCAAAACAAAAAACAATCGAGAGCGATATCTCTGTTTACGAGGAAGGCTTGAATGTTTCCAGGGTAAACTTGGCTGCCCTGCAGGGAAAAGTTTCCGCAAATATAAGCCGGATGAGCGAAGTGGATGTTGAGGTGGCTAAAAATGAAACTCACAATCAGTCGTTAACGAGAGAAAAAGAAAGCCTTAACTCAAAAGTGGTTCTCTTGTCCGAAGAAAAAGACAATATCCTAAAAAGCCTCCTTGGGATGGATAAAGAAAAAGAAGAAAATATCCAGAGAAAGGATGCTTTTAAGCAGGATATACAGAAATTGGAAGCAGCGATAAGCGCTGATAAAGAGAGCATAAAAGTTTACAGCCAGAAAAAAGACGAACTTACTAAAGAAGAAACTGATTTGCTTACCAGGATTGAAGAAGACAGGGGTATTCTTGAAGGCGCGGAAAAAGAGCTTGAAGAGGTAAGGTCAGCGCTCTATAACAAAAAACTCCAAACTCAAGGGCTTGATTATGAAAAAGAAAAGATAAAGGATTATTTACGCCAGGTCTATAATGTTGAATTTGATTTAGAGTGGCTAAAAACCGCGATAGATGAGGATACAAGCAGGCTTAATGAAGAGAAAGAATCTTTGAAGAAGAAGCTTGAGTCGCTCGGCGATGTAAACCTCGTTGCCATAGAAGAGTTTGATGAGTTAAAAAAACGTGAAGAGTTTTTGGATAAGCAGAAGAACGACTTAATAACTGCCAAGGACAATTTAAGAAAAGCCATACAGAAAATCAATAAAACTTCGCGCGATCTGTTCCTTGAAACTTTTAATAAGATAGAAGCGGAGTTTAAGAATAATTTCAAATTTCTTTTTGGCGGAGGAAAAGCCGATCTTATCCTGCTTGACCAGGAAGATGTTTTAGAGTGCGGAGTTGAAATCGAGGTCCAGCCGCCCGGGAAGAAATGCCAAAACGTAGCCCTTCTTTCAGGAGGAGAAAAAGCGTTAACCACAATCGCATTAATTTTTGCGATTTTTAAAGTGCGGCCTTCTCCGATTTGTGTCCTTGATGAAATAGATGCTCCGCTTGATGAATCTAATGTAGACAGGTTCAATCATATCTTAAAAGATTTTTCATCGCACTCGCAGTTTATAGTTATTACGCACAATAAAAAGACGATGAGTAAGGCTGACATTTTGTATGGCGTGACGATGCAGGAAAAGGGAGTGTCCAAGCTTGTTTCGGTTAAGTTTGGAGAGAACGGGAAGAATCCCCCGGCAGCGCCTAAGTCTGAACAGGCCGAGGTGCCTACTCAACCGGCAGTCGAAAACTAAATCCGACCTGTATTAATCAACCTATTTTGCCGCTACATTGACTTTTAGTTGCAAATGTGCTATTTATAAACATTATGGAAGAAGAGATAAAAAAATTAAAAGACGAACTGGAAAAAACCCGCTCACAGCTTTATATTCTCTATGAATTGAATAAAGCGATGCGAACGACCCTACGGCTTGATGAAATTGTCTATATTATACTTACCGGCTTGACCGCTCACGAAGGCCTTTCCTTTAACCGGGCAATTCTTTTCTTGATCGATGATGAAAGAAAAAAAATTAACGGTTTTATGGGTATCGGCCCGATGCGTATGCAGGAAGCAACCGGTATCTGGCACAGTATTGAACAGCAGAAGATGGATCTCTACGATCTTATAAAAATTTACAATCGCATAAAAGAAGACACGGTTAAGCCAAAATTTATGGAATTTGTGCAATCGCTTTCTTTTGATCTAAATGAATCGAGTGGGTTTTTGTTTAATACTTTATGGGAAAAAGGTACGCTGCATATCAAGGGCCAAACAGCGGTTGAATTGGAGTCGGATATTCTTATAAAAAAATTGGAGCTGGGAGAATTCCTCATTGCTTCTTTGTGGATAAAAGACAAACCTGAAGGCGTAATTATTGTTGATAACTATGTTACCAAGAAAATAATCGGCGAAGCCGACATAAGAATTTTTAATATGTTCGTTGAACAGGCCGCGGGAGCGATAGAGAATTCCCGCGCCTTTGAAGACACGCTTATCAGGGCTCACACTGATACTCTTACTTCTTTGTGGAACCACGGGTATTTTCAATACCGGCTCGATGAGGAGTTGCTCAAGGCAAAATCAAAAAATTACCCGCTATCGATTCTCATGATCGATCTTGATGATTTTAAAAAATTCAATGATACTTACGGCCACATACAGGGTGATCACGCGCTAAGGCGTATAAGTGAAATTCTTAAAAAGAATGGCCGGGAAGTGGATATTATCTGTCGTTACGGTGGAGAAGAATTTTCTGTAATCTTGCCTGCGACGACAAAAGAAGAAACCGCTCAGATAGCGGAAAAAATCAGGTCCGGTTTGGCTGCTGAAACAATATCCGGCACCAGTTTTACGGTAAGCATTGGGCTTTCAAATTATCCGCAGGATGGAGCAGATAAAGATACGCTGGTCAGAAAAGCCGATGTCGCGCTTTATAAAGCCAAGAAAGAAGGTAAAAATAGAGTTATGCCCGCCTTTTAGTTATACGCGGATGCAAACGGATGGCTACGGATGTCGCGGATAAAATCATCCGTTTGAATCCGTAACAATCCGTGACATCCGTTCACAAAAAATAAAATCAAATGATAAAAAACGAGTTTAATCTTTCCAATTTTTCCTACGAATTACCGAAAGAATTAATTGCTCAGGAACCGCTATCTGAGCGTGACGCATCACGGCTTTTAATTATAGATAGAAAACATAACGGTATAAAAGAAGCGATTTTTAAAGACGTAATTGATTTGCTACACAAGGGAGATTTGCTGGTTTTAAATGACACACGAGTCATTAAGGCAAGAATAAAAGGTACGAATAAAAATGGTTCCAAAATAGAAGTTTTACTTTTGAAAGAAAAAGAGCAAGGCATCTGGGAAGCTCTGGTAAATCCCGCCAAGCGCGCAAAAATCGGCGAGGAGATTATCTTCGAAGAAGGTTTTTATGCCAAAATTTTAGAGAAAACCTGGCAGGGGGGAAGAACCCTTGAGTTTTTTCCTAAAAAGTTTGCATCTCTGCTTGAACGTTTAGGCCAGGCACCGCTGCCGCCTTACATCAAAAAAGATGTTGATGATTTTGAGAAGTATCAGACTACATATGCTTCCAAAGAAGGCGCTGTGGCTGCTCCGACTGCCGGTTTTCACTTCACAAAAAAATTATTGGAAAAAATAGAAGCCAAAGAGGTGAAAATAGCTTATCTTACACTGCATTGTTCACTACCGACATTCCGTCCGGTTAAGTCTGATGATATCCGTGAGCATAAAATGGATTTTGAGCACTTTGAGATATCGGAAGACACGGCAAAACTCATAAATGACGCCAAAGAAAACAATCGGAGGGTGATTGCCGTAGGGACAACTTCAGTAAGGAGTCTTGAAAGCGCGGCATATTGTATTGACAAAGGCAATTATCGCGTCAAAAGCGTTTCCCTGGAGACAAACGCGTATATTTTTCCCGGGTATAAATTTAAGATTGTCGATAGTATCATCACCAATTTTCATACCCCCTGCTCAACCAACCTCATTCTTATCTCATCTTTTGCCGGCTTAGAGCTAACTCGCAAAGCTTATGAGTATGCTCGTCAGGAAAAATTTAGGTTTTACAGTTTTGGTGACGCAATGTTCATTTTGTAACGAGTTTCTGCGAAGCCCTACCACATTTAAATTAGCGAAGGGCGAAGCAGAACAGCTTTGGCGACGCGATGTTTATCCTCTAAAATAGACTTAAACTTCTGTCCTGCAATAACTTACGTATAACAAAAAAAATCAGTTCTCATTTGACGCCAGAGGTTATTTCTAATATAATGAGTTTTCCTGTCGGAACCGACAGGAAAGTTTATTCCTTCGAAGCCCTGCCAGTGGTTTTGGTTAGCACAGGGCGAAGGATAAAACAATCTGGATTTCAGCCGTACCCCTTTTTATTATCTGTGATCATCGTGCGATTATTATCTGTGATCATCTGCGTTAAGAAGGAGGAAGAACATGAGAGAAGATCTGACAAAAAAGAGGATTTTTCTTTTATCTGGCCACGCGCAAAGCGGTAAAACTTCCATTGCTGAAAGCATACTTTTTAAGTGCGGGGCAACAACACGTCTTGGTAAGGTTGATGATGGCTCAACAGTAAGCGATTACGAAGAAGATGAAAAGGCTCGCAAAAGTTCAATAAATATGTCTATCCTTTACACAGAGTGTAAAGGAAATTTCCTGCAATTCATCGATGTCCCCGGGTATCTCGATTTTATAGGCGAGCTTATTTCTGCCAGTAAGGCCGTAGATTTCGGAGTGATTGTGGTTGACGCATCCGGCGGTGTTGAAGTTGGCACGGAAAAAGCCTGGGATATTTTAAGAAGAGAAAACTTACCTTGCCTTTTTATTGTAAATAAACTGGATAAGGAAGATACGAGTTATGAAAAAACCGTTGAAGAGATAAGAAATACTTTAACAAAAAAAGCCATTACTTTCGCGGGTTTCGAAAACGGAAAACTTTCTAATATTCTTAAGGATAAAATTAACCCGTCTTATGGCAATATCATTGAAACAGTCGTGGAAAGTGATGACGCGCTTCTTTGTGAATACCTTGAAAAAGGAACAATAGACGAAAAGCAATTAGCTTTAGCTCTTAAAAAGGCGATAATAAATTCGCAGATTTTTCCGGTTATTCCGATGATTGCTCAAGATGCAACAGGAACCGAGATGCTCATTGAAATGCTTCTGGATGTTATGCCGTCAGTTGCTGAAACTAAGCCGCGGGTTGCTAAAAATACGAAGAAGAATGAACAGGTAACTATTGAGCCAAAAGTAGCAGCACCTCTTGCGGCACAGGTTTTTAAAACGGTAATTGACCCGTTTGTCGGGCAGTTAAATATTTTCCGGGTATTTTCCGGAAAAATATCTTCTAACAGTGAAATATTTAATGCCACTAAGAATGAAAAAGAAAAAATAAGCCAGGTTTATATCCCTGAAGGTAAGCAGGAAAATGTTCAGGATGCGATATGCGCCGGAGAAATCGGTGCGGTCGCAAAATTAAGAAGTACTCAAACGCAGGATACTTTTTGTGATGCTCAAAGTTCACTTGAATTCCCTACTGTGGAGTTTCCCGCTCCTCCATACTCGGCGTCAGTTAAGCCTAAAACCCGGCAGGATGAAGATAAAATCTCCGCGGCTCTGGCAAGGCTGACCAGTGAAGACCCGACGTTTAAGGTGTCGCGCGATCCCCAGACGAAGGAATTGATAATTTCCGGGATGGGTGAATTACATCTCAATGTAATTATAGAAAGAATGAAACGCCGGTACCAGGCAAATGTTGATCTTGGTACGCCAAAGGTAGCGTATCTTGAAACAGTAATGCGTTCGGTGAGGGTGCAAGGTAAGCATAAGAAACAATCAGGCGGCCGCGGTCAATATGGTGATGTTTGGATTGAGCTTGAACCACTACAAAGAGGAAAGGGTTTCGAATTCGTAGATAAAATATTCGGAGGAGCAATACCCCGTAACTTTATTCCTTCGGTCGAAAAAGGCATAAGAAAATCTTTAGATGAGGGGATGCTCGCGGGGTATCCTGTAGCAGATATCAGAGTTACTCTTGTTGACGGTTCTTACCATGATGTTGATTCTTCGGATATCGCTTTTCAGATTGCCGGCTCCATGGCTTTTAAGAAAGCGCTTGAACAGGCAGGGGCGGTATTACTTGAGCCAATAATGATTGTTGAAATTATGGTTCCCGGAGAATTCACCGGACAGGTTACCGGAGACATAAACTCCCGTCGCGGAAGAGTCCTTGGAATGGACTCAAAAGGAAAGAACGAAGTAGTGAAAGCGCAA
>JBAZGZ010000073.1:0-7939 GCA_041652615.1 Candidatus Omnitrophota bacterium
GTTATTTATTTTGCTTTACACTTCCCCGATAAATCCGCATAATTATCAGATTATGAAGAAATCACTCTCCCATCTGCCAAAACATAAACGCGATGAGATTCGCTACATCGCCGACTTCCTCCACAAAAAAAGCAGATACGCAGATATGATAATCCTCTTCGGCTCATACGCACGCGGCGACCAGGTCGAAGATACATACGTCGACAAAGGCGTCACCTACGAATATAAATCCGACTACGACATCCTCGTAATAAGCGAAAACAAAACCATCGCAAACAGATACCGCTACTGGTACGACCTCGCCCAAAAAGCCGCGCGAGGCCCGGTCGATACCCAAATCACAATAATCGCCCACGATATCGAATACATCAACAACGCCCTGAAAAAAGGCCAGTACTTCTTCACCGATATTAAAAAAGAAGGTATCCTCCTCCACGACTCCAAAAAATGCAAACTCGCCCGACCAGGCAAACCCGACCCAAAACAACGAAAAGGCAACGCAAAAGCTCATTTCAAAGAATGGTTTGAAAGCGCAAATGAATTTCTTATTGATTTTGATAATGCTTTTAAGAGACAAAGCTATAAGAAAGCCGCATTCTATCTTCATCAGGCAACTGAAAGTTTTTACAAGACTGTTTTATTGGTTTTCACAAACTATCTGCCGAAAGGCCATTTGCTGGACAGATTAGGTTCGACTGTTTGTACCTTTAGTCCGAAGTTTTTGACTGTTTTCCCTAATGCTGCTGACGAGCAGAAGAAATGTTTTGATTTGCTTAACGAAGCCTACGTCCGCG
This sequence comes from Candidatus Omnitrophota bacterium, assembly GCA_041652615.1. Lineage (GTDB taxonomy): Bacteria > Omnitrophota > Gorgyraeia > Duberdicusellales > 4484-171 > JAJYOP01. The sequence goes on from JBAZGZ010000073.1 coordinate 795, forward strand.
CCCGTTACGACAGCAGCTACAAAATCACCAAACAGCAGTTGGAATACTTAGCGGAACGCGTGAAGATATTACAGAAGTTAACCAAAAAGATTTGTACCGCAAAAATCGAAACTTTTGTTTAGTTACTAACAAAAAGTGTTTAAGAGTGATATTATAGATTTACCGTAATGAATAGGATAATAGAGAAAAAACAATTAAGCACCCTATTTAAATATGTATCAGATAACTCTAAAGTAGTAGATAGCATCTTCCGAGATCACAAAATACGATTTACGCAACCCGCTGCATTAAACGACCCTGTTGAATTTAATCCCGCCATCAGATTTAATTCAGAAGGCAATAACTTTAAGCTATACAAGTGCAATGGCATCACAATGCCCAGCATTCATGACTGGTATCATGCAAACCTCATAGAGTCAAGAATAAATAATTATGGAGTATTCTCTCTTACCGATAATCCCTTCTCCTTCGAAATGTGGTGCAATTATGCAAACGGGCATAGGGGGTTTCTTATAGAATTCAACATACCGGATAAGACAAGACCAACTTTGCAGCTAACAGAAGAGGCAAACCTTAAAGTACATAAAGTTCGATATGTTAAGGACTATGTGGTTAACATAGATAAATTAGATCCAACAGGAAAATATATTCCTTTTTACAAAATTAGAGACAGTGTTTTCCTAAGAAAAACTAAACACTGGAAATACGAAGAAGAATATAGAATTGTGAGGCCACTTTCCGAATGCGAAGACTATCAGCCCCCAATGGCAAGAACATCATACCGTGATGACAAAAGAATTTATTGTTTTCCATTATCACTAAGTTGTATCGTTAATATTGCTTTTGGTATAAATACTTCACGAGAGATTAAAAGGAAAATAATCGAATCCTGCAAGAACACGAAAATTAACTTTCTGCAAACAATTGTTTATAAAGACCGTCAGAATGAAATTGACTTCCGGCCTATTGACGAATTTGGATCAGCAGACAAGTACTTGAAAATGCTACCACAGGGATTTTTGTTCGATTCAATTACAGCTAAATATCATGGAAATTATATAACAGTCAATTCTTTAGACAAGTTGCCATATTACCATCTCCAACCAAAAGATATGGAAGAATATTATAGAAAACAACTGGAAAAAAGAGACGCCGCGATGACTGAACAAAAGGATTAGACCAATTTAACATACTGTTAAAGTTAGGTGCTCCTAACACATTTCTTTCCAGATGTATCCTAAACACACGCCAGAAATAAAATCGCCCGTGCCCTCTTTTACTCCGTGTAAATCTGTGTTAATCCGTGGTTACTATTTTCTTAGTGTCTTCGCGCCTTTGTGGCAAAAAATCAACCAAAACCGTATATACCCCGAAACCAAAACCGGCTAATTTAAAATTTTTTTGTTTCTTTAATCGCAACGATTTAATCAAGCCAGCACCTCAAAGCGTAGCGAAGACCTCGGCGTAGCCTTGGCAAAAACGGGCCTCTCTAAAAAAAACCTTACGTTTATAAAATGCTCGTAGTCCTTTTGATTAGTCAAAAGGACTAGAACCTAGTCCCTCAAATCCCCAACTTAAGACCTGATTCTTAGAGTAGTATATTAGTATATACGCATATACTAATATACTTTTGGGTTTTCACCCCCTCTGCGTTCTCGGTGGTTAAAAAACAACAGTGTTAATCTGCGTTAATCCGTGTCTAAAAAATTCGTGTCCATTCGTGTTTATTTGTGGTTAATTTTCTTCGCTTGTCTCGGCGAAGCTTTAGCGAAGACGGATGTCTTTCTGCCTTCGTGGCGAATTAAAAATTCTTTTAATCACTGTAATCAGCACGAATCAATGTAATCAGTGATTTTCAATCAAAAGCGCATCTACCCGCACACCAAAACCGGCTAATTTAAAAAAATAATCTGTGGTAAAAACAGGTTTCTGCGAAGCAGTTCAATAGTTTTTCACTTTACATTTTAACTTTTAAATTTATTTTCACACCATTCGCGCATCTCCGCCCTTACTAAAGGAGAGAGTCTTTTTATGAAAACGTTAGGTAGTCAATGCTTTTTTTAGTCAGCTTCACAAGAAGGCCATTTTTATGGCCTTGCGGACGAAGGCAAAGCTTTGTGACAAAGCTTGCTTTGGGAGCAAAATTTGCCGAGTACACGAAGCTGACTAAAAATCCCTCTGTGCCCTCTGCGCTCTCTGTGGCAAAGAATAACTCTTTCATTCTGTGTGAATCCGTGAAATCCGTGTCCAATTTCCCTTTGTGCCTTAGAGTCTTTGTGGCAGAAACTCAACTTGTCCGCCGAAGCCTCGGCGAAGGCGGATCAATCAAAACAACTAAATTATGCAAAACAAACCCAATTTCCAAGATGCCAGAAACGAACTTAAACCCCTATTCGACAACGACTAATAACAAAAAACTATGAACAATCAGCCGTCAAAAACAAAGCCAAAACAAACCCAATCAAAGCCAATTTCAAAAGGCCGTGATTTGGCAGATGGAGCAGCGGTCGACAGATATAACTTTTATAAAGCAGCCGTGTCGGGTAAGAGGTTTTTAATCTTGTCCAATAACATTTCCGGGTCAAACGGCTTGGCAAGAGTAACATTGTCACCAATAATTAAGCCGTATTCTTTTTCCTCCGCCTTTGAACGCAGAGCAGTCAGGAATATCACAGGAATATTTTTGGTTGAGGGATGGTCCTTCAACTCCGCCGCGACCTGGCCGCCTTCCATTCCCCCCGGCATCATTATATCGAGAATAATAATGTCAGGATGCTTCGATTTTGCCAAAGCTACGGCCTCTGCGCCATCAGTGGTACTAATAACAGAATATCCCTGGCTTGTTAATCTTTTCTCAAGCACCTTCAGGGCATCTTCTTCATCGTCGACAATAAGAATAATCGCTTTTCTCATAATATCACCTTTCCAGTTAAGGCCTTGTTAATTTTCAGATGTCACGCCGGCATTATTATCCGAGGATATTTTTTACTGTGCTGATAAGGTCTTCGGGTTCAAACGGTTTTTTAAGATAAGCGTTGGCCCTGCTACCCCAGGCTTTTTCATCAAGAGTCGAAGTACTGGCAGAGATTAGAATTATGGGAACATGCTTTAACTGTTCGTCCTTCTTCAATATTTTGGCAACCTCATCGCCATTCATCACCGGAAGATAAATATCAAGAATTATCAAGTCCGGGATAATCTGGCGTGCCATATCCAATACCGCCTGGCCGTCGGCACAGCCAAATGTTTCATAACCTGTTTTCTTTAATCGAAGCAATGTAACTTTCAGCAGGTCGCTCTCGTCGTCAACAACCAGTATTTTTTTAGCCACAGTTCTCTCCTTTTTATTAAACAGTGAACCTGATTCACTTCTCGACTAAAACTTCTTTTATCTTCTCCATCAACTTATCCGTATCTACCGGTTTCACAAAATACCCGGCTATACCCAGTTTCTCCGCGGCTTCTTTAGTTCCTTTATTTTTTACGGCAGTGATGGCTATTACAGGTATGTTAATTGTTTTGGCACTTTTCCTTAGCTTCTCAAGCACTCCAACACCATCGCCCGCAGGCATTATGATATCCAAAAGCAGCAAATCGGGTTTTAATTCTATGGCCTGCGTAATCGCCTGGACGGCATCGAACGCCGCTTCTATGTGGTATCCTTCGTGCTGGAGCCTTATGCCGAGCATCCTTACCCAGTCCATGTCATCATCAATTATCAAAATAGTCTTAGCCACAAAAATCCGCCTTTCTTCTCATTTTAAGAGGCAGGACAAAATGGAAACTCGAGCCTTTGTCAACTTCCGACTCTACCCAGATTTTTCCTTTATGCGCGAGAATTATCTCTTTAGAAATGGCCAGCCCCAGGCCCGTACCGCCTTTTTTCTTATCTTTAGCGCCATCCAACTGCTCAAAGGCCTGAAAAAGCCTTTGTATATCTTTTGCTTCAATACCTCTGCCGGTATCCCGTACGATTACGTGTACGGTATTATCTTCGAGCTTTGTGCTGATAGTAATAATTCCTCTTTCGGTATATTTTATAGCATTACTCATCAGATTAGTAAGTACCTCAACAATCTTGTCCCTGTCAAACTTTACCATTGGTATGCTGTCGTCTAAATCCACCGCTAAATCGAGGCCCTTTTCTTTTGCCAAAAGAAACATAGCTTTATTGACTTCCCCGGCTATCTCATTAATATCATTTTCGCGGATATCAAAATCTATTTTCCCCGAGTCCATTTTCTGGAAATCCAAAACGTTATTAATAAGTCGTCCGAGCCTGTCGGTATTTCTTTTCGCGGTATCGAGCAGGTCCCTTTGTTCCTCATTGATATCTCCGGCCAAGCCCTCTAAAACAAGATTTATTCCCTCTTTGATTGAGCCGAGCGGGCTTCTAAGCTCATGCGAAACCATAGAGGTAAATTTTGTTTTTATCTCTGAAGTGGTTTTCATTTCCTCCATATGCCTTGTGTTTTCGTCCATCTGTTTGCGTTCGGTGATATCGCGAAAAGAGCCCATGAGGTATTTCTTGCCGGCAATTATAACCGGGGATGCGTTAATATCGGCGTAAAAAACGCTGCCGTCTTTTCTCTTTACCGGCATATCAGCAGCGAAGCTAATTTCTCCTTTTGCCTGTTTTTCAAATTGATTAATAACATAGGGGGTATCTTTTTCTGGATGAATATCCCTGACAACCAACTTTTTAAATTCCTCCAGGCTGTAACCAAGCATTCGGCACATTGCATTATTAGCCATATAAAATTTCTTTGTTTTCATATCGACTATCACGAATCCATCAACGGCATTGTCAAAAATAGCTTTGAATTCTTCATCCTTGGCCCGGGCTAATTCTCTCTCGGCTCGCTTCTGTTCGGTAATGTCATGCAGAAAAACAACCAGTTTCCCGCCTTCATCAGGCCGATACTGGACACTGATTTCCACATCAAAAACACTCCCATCCTTGCGGCGGTGACGAGATTCGAAACGATCATTTCCTATCTCAATGAACTTTTGGAAGTGCGCGTCGGTTTCGGCGGGTGTCTCAATAGCTTCCACGTCGGAGATGCTCATGTTTAGCAGTTCCTGTTTGGTGTAACCGCTCATCCGGCAATAAACATCATTGACGTCCAAAAACCGGTGCTGCATATCCACGACCCAGAAGCCATCCATAGTCGCCTCGAGGACAAGCCGGTTTCGCTCCTCGCTCGCTCGCAACGCCTCACTTGCCTTTTTTCGTTCGGTGATGTCTTCAATAGTAATGAGTACCATCTGCATATCCGCAAGACGGCGGGCATTGAAAAGCATTGCTTTCGGCCCAATGGTCTCAAAGTCATGCTCAATCTCATAGTTATCAATGGCGATATTTTTGAGAAGAAGCTCTTCGAGTAGATGTCGCAGTTTAGGAATGTCCCACTGACGATTGCCCAAATCGTAAATGAACCGGCCTTTTGTTTGTTCCGGAGTAACCTTAAAGGTACGGTAGAAAGAACGGTTGGCAGAGATTACCTTGAGGTCGGTATCGAGCACTATTAAAGGCTCCCGCATTGTTTCTAAGATGTTTTCGGCATAATTACGAGCTTTCTCGATTACCTGCTGTGTCTTTTTTCGCTCGGTGATATCAACAAAAATCGCGACGACGCCGTTGATTTGATTATCCAACGTGCGATACGGCCTGATATATACCGAATACCAGTTTCCTTCTTTACTTTTTATCTCAAATGTTTTCGGCTGAAGGGACTCTATTACATCCGAAAGAGTTTTCTCTAAATCCGGAATATCAATATTGAGTTTAATTTTACTTATGGGTCTGCCTATATCGGAAGGAATCACGTTAAGCACTTTTTCGGCCTGGGGAGTTATCCTGCGTACACATAAGTCCGTACCCATCATAATGACCGGCATATTGATGCTGTTAAGCAGATTTATCAGGTCATTATTCAGCAGAATGACTTCTTTATTGCGGTTCTGCAGCTCCTCATTAGTGGTGATTAATTCTTCATTCGAAGACTGCAATTCCTCTTTGGCAGTTTCCAACTCCTCGTTGGTGCTTAGCAGCTCTTCGTTACTCGACAGTATTTCCTCATTAGCTGTTTTTACTTCTTCGTTGGCGTTTTCCTGTTCTTCTATAATTGATTGGAGGTATTCTTTAGTTTCCGAAAGCTCTTTCTGGAGGGACTCGACATACTTTTCGCCTTTAACAGATTTGCTCCGCGTTTTAGGCAATTTTTTAGCGGCAGCTTTGCCTTTAATTTCGTCAAAAAGCACGAGAAAGAATTCTTCTTTAAGAGGCCCGGATTTCACAGGAATAACGGTTATACTGACCCGCATCCTGCTGCCGTTATAGCTTACATCCGGAGCTTCTCTTTTTACGGTACGTTTTGTCTGCCTTGCTTTACATATCGCCGCTCGCAAAGGGAGAAACAATCCTTTAGCCGCCAATTTAGATATGCTAAGGCTGGGTTTTCCTGTCGGCGATTCAAGGAAGCGGCCAGTATGGCCTCGGAACTGAACGACCTCCATATCGCTGTCTATCAGTACGCCGCAAGGGGCGTATTCGCCAAGCACGGTACGTTCTATTATACTTTCAATGTCGGCCTCTTTGCTTTTTATCGCATCAGGCTTTGTTTTAATTTCCAATCTGTTCGGCGGATAATAATTTCGACTTAATTCAATTTTTGGTTCTGTTGAGAGGTATTTTTTTACGAAAATTCTCTGTTTTTTGTCCAACATCTTAAAAAGATTCGAATGGCTGCCTACGGATTCGGAGTTTCCCAAGAGGAGAAACCCGCCTGGCCTTAGGGCGTAATGAAATTTATGGAAGACCTCCTTCTGCAAAACCGATTGCAAGTATATAATCAGGTTGCGACAGCTTATAAGATCCACATTGGAGAAGGGCGGGTCACTAAAGACATTCTGTTTCGAAAAAATACACATCTCCCTAAGCAGCTTGGAGACCTTGTAAGAGTTGTCTGTTTTGGTAAAGAATTTTTTTAACTGCTCAGGCGTAAAATCGTTTCTTATATTTTTGCCGTAAACGCCCCGGCGCGCCTTATCAATACCGCTTTCACTTACATCGGTAGCAAAAATCCGGACGGGAATCGCACTTGCCTTGTTTCCCATCGCTTCGATAAGACATATAGCGATAG
>JBAZGZ010000074.1:0-7910 GCA_041652615.1 Candidatus Omnitrophota bacterium
GTCAACCTCGATAAGATACTGCGGATGAGGGAATTTTGCTTCAGGATGATTCCTTGATTTTTTATAGTCTTTCAGGCTTTTTATCAGCCGTTTTGAAATTCTCTGGATCACTCTTTCTTCCCAGGCTTTTATGATGTGGCCTTTTATTTTATTCCTATCCACTATTTTAGCTTTTCCCTTTAATGTATAGCCGGTAAATAAATGTTCGTCGACAGCGGTTATGCTGATGGTGGGATCTTTTTGTAAATTTTCAAAAGTTTTCGCCTTGTATAAATCTATAAGATAGACTTTTCCTTTTTCCTCGATTCCGACTATGCCTTTTGCCGCGCAATGAATGCTTCCTGAAGGATCGTTGGTAGACACAATAACAAAGCCCTGCTTTTCCAGGAAATTCACGATATCGTTTGATAGTTCTTTCATGTTTTTTTCACACTCCTCATTGCCCCGACTCGTGAAAATTCACAAAAATCTGTTCCATATTTTTGTGACACTCGTCGGGGTAATTTACACTAGCATTTTTCCTGCGCCATGCCTGCCCTTCGGGCAGTCTAGGCTTGGAAAAATAATGTGTTCACTAAAACCTATGTGTTGATAAATATCTAAATGCCGAAAGGCACGCCTTTGAACCTTCGCCGCAGGCGATTATAATTTGTTTTTCCGGAACGTTAGACACATCTCCTGCAGCAAACATACCTTCAATATTTGTGCTATTACGGCAATCAACGATTATTTCCCCAACCTCGTTATGTTTGGTTATTTTATCAAAATCTGAGTTCGGAATAAGCCCTATCTCAACGAATACACCTTCGACATCAAGTGTATAATCTTTTCCTTCTTTTTCCAAAGTGATACTTTTAACAAATTTCTCACCGGCGATCTCTTTCATTTTTGAGTTATTCCATATTTCTACATTCATCGCCTTTTCTACGCTTTCAATCATTATCTGGTCTCCGGTTAATCCGGACGCAATATTTATCACATAAACCTTTGGGCAAATTTTCATTAATTGTAAAGTCGCGTCCAGAGCGGAGTTTCCGCCTCCGATTACTGCTACATTTTTATCTTTAAACAAAGGCCCGTCGCACGTCGCGCAATAAGTAACCCCTCTATTTTTAAATTCTTTCTCTCCCGGAATATTAAGCATTCTCGAACGCTTGCCGCTTGCAATAATTATTGTTTTAGAAATGTATTCGTTCTTGTTAGTCGTTATCTTTATAAAATTATTTTCTTTTTTTATACCTCTAACCTCTTCAGGCATATTAACCGGAGCGGAAAATGATTCCATATGCTTTTCAAACTTTAAAGTAAGTTCCGGGCCTGTAATAAATTGGAATCCCGTATAATTTTCAATGTCACCGCTCCAGGTAGTCTGGCCGCCGATATCGTTACTTAAAACCATAAAATCAATTTTCTTCCTCGCGGCATAAACCGCGGCGGTTATACCTGCGGGGCCTGCGCCAATGATTATTAAATCGTATATCTTCATTATTGTATTTTATTATAGAAGCGGATTACCGCGGATATTTACGCGGATTCACGCACGGTAACTCGCTTGCGTTTATCCGCGTTTTGATCCGCGGGTATCCGCATATATCCTCAATGACAACCTGAACAGTCTCCACCGGAACAAGAACCGCACGATGAATGCCCACTCAAGCCTCCGGCAATACTAAAAAGCGCGAACTGTTTTTCAATATCCCTACTGGAACATTTTGGACATTTCAAATCCTGTCTTTCCTGGCTCATTCCCACAAGCAGATCAAATTTTTCTAAACACTTTAGGCACTGGTAGCTAAAAAGAGGCATTGTTTTCGTGGTTGAATCAGAAATCAATTTTTAGGTTAACTAAAGTTAAACGATGTTAACCTAGGTTAATCTAGGTTGCCTAAAGATTTAAAAATACGGCTTTATATTTTTATGTAACCTTGGTTAACCTTGTTTAACCTGGATTAACCTTGATTAACCTTGCTAAATTACGCTCCCAAAAGCTCGTCAATGTGTTCTTTGTCGAAACCAACAACGACCTTACCGTTAATAACCACGGTTGGCACACCCATCTGCCCGGAAAGTTTTACCATATCCTCAAGCGCTGTTTTGTTTTGCGAAACATCGATATCTTCGTAAGTTTGCCCTTTTGATGACAGATACTGCTTTACGAGTTTACAATACGGGCAGGTGGGAGTGGAGTAAATCTTTATTTCCATTTTAACCCTCCTTAATGAGCACAGTATTTTTTCAAGCCAAAGTGGCGCAGGAAAAATACTAGTGCGAATCAACCCCCACACCAATTGTCGGACCAATATATGGGGTTCCACAATTGGTGTGGGGGTAAATTTAGCCTAACATTTTTCCTTCGCCTTTGGCTTGGAAAAATGTTGGCTTCATTTATCTTTTAATCTCCCCTCTTAACACAGTTAATTTAATCAAATGTTCTTTCTCTTCCGCAATAACTTTATCCAAAACCTGACGCTTCTCAAGCATAATGTATTCACGTAAAGCAGAATAAGTAAGTATTGATTCTTTTTCTATGTGCAGGCCAAAATCAATTGCTTCTAAATCGGAAGCAAAACTTTCTTTTAATTTTTTTTCGATAAGTTCTTCGGTAAAAATATAACTCGCGCCGATTGCCCTGATGTAGGCGTCATACTCTCCGGCGTTGAGTTCCGGCACGATATAATCCCCAATTTTATCAAGCATATCCTGAAAAATTTTTCTGTGAATTTCTTCCTGCTCTTTAAGATATTTCCACAATTCTTTGACTTTGCCGGCGACGGTTTTTTGCTCTAGAGCTTCGTATAATTTTTTACCTCTCTCCTCAACTTTTACGGCAATACGTAAAATTTCCTGCGGGCTGAATATGTTTGTCATGTTTTGCTCCTTTTTTTGTAGCACAAATTACCACGAATTTAAAACGAATTCACACGAATGGGATTTTTTTATTCGTGGTAATTCGTTCCCTAATTCGTGGATATTCGTGTATCCTAAAGCAAACTTTTTATTTTTGAAACTATTCCTTTTAAATTATCTAGATCTCCGGCTATAGGAACATAATTTATATAGCTTCCTTCCGCAATCAATTCCATGCCGGCTTCCTTTAAGGAATCTTCCAGCTCTTTAAATGCAACGCGTGCCCAGCCGTAAGAACCAAAAGTGAAACCAAACCTGTTTTTCGGCTTAAGGCCCTTTAAATAAGTAAGAAAAGCGCCCATAGTAGGTAAAACTTTGTTATTTAAAACCGGGCTGCCTACAGCCAGCACTTTTGCCGAAATAACTTCCGCCATAATATCGGAAATATGGGTATTTTGCAGGTTAAAAAGTTTTATGGAAATATTTTCTTTGTTAAGCAGCTCATATAATTTTATTGCCATAGCCTCTGTCGAATGCCACATCGTATCATAAACTATTACTACTGATTTTTCTGTTGCGTAATTAGCCCATTTTTTATATAAAGTTATTATTTTTTCTATACTATCTTTTTCCCGCCACATCAAACCATGCGACGGACAAATCATATCTATCTTGATATCTTTTATCGCCTCAAAAGCTTTAAGCACTTGCCCGCCGTAGGGCATAACTATATTGGCGTAATATTTTGTTGCTTCTTTTATAATTATATCCCGGCCTACCTCATCAACAAAACGTTCGTTTGACGCATAGTGCTGGCCAAAAGCATCATTGGAGAAAAGGATAGAATCGTTCTCGCTGTAAGTTGCCATTGAATCCGGCCAGTGCACCATCGGCATAAGAAAAAATTTAAGATTATGTTCGCCTATTTTTAAACTATCGCCGGAATTTACAACTTTGAATTTCCATTTTTTACTGCTTTGTGCGAAATGTTTTTTTAGCCCTTCTTCTCCTTTAGGCGAACATACCACTTCGGCAGAGGAACAATGCTCAAGCAACTTGCCTATTGAGCCAGAATGATCCATCTCGGTATGGTTGGAAATTATGTATTTTATTTTTGACGGCTCGATAATTTCTTTTATCCTCTCAAGCATCTCATCAAAACCATAATGTTTTACTGTATCGATTAGTGTCGGCTGGTCATCAATAATTAGGTAAGAATTGTAAGTTGACCCTGAAGGCGTGGAATATCCGTGGAAGCTTCTAAGGTTCCAATCAATGTAACCGGCCCAGTAGATATTTTCTGCTATTTTAATCATATTTTAAATCTTAAACAGTCGTTAGTCGTTGGTCGATAGTCGTTTGTTTAAAGAAAACTACATGTTTTTCTTCATGCCAACGACTAAAGACTATTTTACTATTTCGAATTGACTCTTATCCGCTCCGCAAACCGGACACAACCACGCATCAGGAAGCTTATCAAAGGCAACCCCCGGAGCTATTCCGCCATCCGGATCACCGATTTCCGGATCATAAATATACCCACAAACTATGCACTTATATTTTGCCATTTATACCCCCCTTAATGAGCACGTGATTTTTACAAGCCGCTAGTGGCGACGGAAAAATCACAGTGCGAATTAACCCCCACACCAACTTTTGAAACACTTTTACTTTTTTACAAAAAACACACTACTAACAATATACTTTTTTACCACCACAAACTACCAACACAAAAGTTGGTGTGGGGGTAAATTCAGCCTAACATTTTTCCTGCGGTATTCCTTGTAAAAATATTGGCTTCATTCAATTTTATCATATATCATTAAAATGTGAAGTTTGTTGATTTATTCTATTTTTATTTTCTCTTTTAAATCTCCAAACTGGTTACAATCCGCATCAACCTCCAGGATATCTCCTTTTTTTAAATCGGGGATAGAATAGGTTGCTTTCTGAAAGTTTGCCGTTTGAAGAGAAAACTCCTGATCAATTATTTTCTTGCCATTTAATACCACCTCTATGAGTTTTATATAGTGGGTGGCAGGATCCTTAACATTATGCGTTACTACAATATTTATAGTTTTATCACTCTGTGTTATGTCTATTTTTTGCGGCGGGTGGCCAAATGCCTCAAACACATACAAAAAAGAAAAGATAAAAAACAAAATGAAGCCTTCCATAACTCCTCGGGCTAAAGCCCGAGGTTTCGGCATGGCGAATACTAAAGCGGCGCTCATATATATCCGCAGCCTGAAGGCTGCGGTTTTGGCGCCGCGAATGTATAAATTTCATAGCAGCCTCCTGTTTCTTTTAATTTTTATATACTTATACAAAACCAGCCCCGCGTGTAAGCAGGCAAAGAAAATAGTTAAGCTGGCCGACCAGAGATGCAGGGTAAGATTGAAAAAAAACATACCGATAATAAAAGTTGTGAGCAAAAAACATAAAGTCAAAATACCGGTATAGATAATCAGGTTATAAAGCCGGAATTTTAATACGGGTAATTTCATAAATTTCTACCTACGAAAGTAAAGCTTTAGCCCGGAAAAGTAACTCGGATATAGCTTTTTTACTGTTAGGAATCCTGCAACCGGCAACGTCAAAATGTCCGCCGCCGCCGTAACTTTCTGCAAGCTTAGCAACGTTTATTTTACCTTTTGAACGTAAACTCACTCTAAAAAAGTTATTGCTTTTCTCTCTAAAGAAAACCGTGATTTTAACTCCTTGGATAGTGCGCATTTCATCTGCCACCGTATCAACATCTTCGTCTTCGCCTTTTATCTTATTAAAATCATTTTTATGTATAATCGACCAGGCAAGCCTGCCGTTACTTAAAAATTTACAGCGCGAAAGGCAAATTCCGGAAAGTATGGCGGCTTTTTTATTTTTTGACCAGAAAATCATATCGGCAAGTTTATAGTAATCTACACCGCTATCCACAAGGCACTCGCAAACCTTAAAAGTAAATGCCTTAACTTTAGGCAGGCGAAAAGAATCGGTTTCAACTATGAGCGAAGTAAGAATACTTTCGGCTATATGCTTTGTTATTTTTATTTTCAATTCACGAAGCAGCAGAAAAATAAGCTCACCGACCGCCGCGGCATTAGTATCGATTAAAGAAACGTTTCCAAAAGGCATCCTGAATTCATGATGATCAATTTCCAGCGTTTTTTTTGCCTGCTTAAATATTTTTTCAAAATTTCCGCCTAAAAGTTCTTTTGTCCCGCAATCAACAGCGATTGCCAAATCGCATTTTTTATTAGTCGTCCTCTTGATACGCCCTGCGCCATAAAGTTTTCTATATTTTTTTGGCACGCCATCCTCGCTAAGCATAAACACGCGCTTACCGATACTTTCAAGGCCCAAACCAAGAGACAAAAGCGAGCCTATGGAATCGCCATCGGGGTTTATGTGAGAAGATATGGCAATGGTTTTTGCCTCTTTAATACTTTTTGCTGCGGCTTTTAAATTCTTCATATTTCAATATGTTTTATGGGGCACTACGAAATCAAATCGTCAATTATTCTTGCCATTATAAAATCATTATCAGTAAGGCCTCCTGCGACATGTGTAGTTAGTGTAATTTTGAGCTTATTGTAAATTAATGTAAGAATCGGGTGGTGCCCCTGCTCTTGGGCAATAATTGAAACAAGATCCAAGAAATATTTGGCTTCTGCAAAATCTTTGAATTCTAATTCCTTAACTATTTTTTTGTCATCAACTAACTGCCAGTTGCGATATTGAGCAATTAATCTATCTATTTCTTCTTTTTTTAAAGAGCCTGAGCCCGCCTCACAAGGCTTACAATGCGTATAGGCATCTTGCCCTATCGCGCTTTGCGGATCTTTTAATACGCCTTCAAGTTTGCTTAAGGCCTTACCGTAATCCGGCTGATTGGTTAATTCTTCAACCAATTGCACATATCTTAACGTATTTGCCTTATCCAAAATTAAAATACTTCTTGCTAAAAGGTTCAATTCTTTTATAAGCAGGCCGTAATTTATACCAAACGAAGAAAATCTATAATCAGAAAGAGCTACTACGTTATTGATGCCATTTAAATCACAGAATCTTTTCTGCGCAAACGGAAGATCTTTGCTTATGCCCAACACAACAACGTCTTTTGAAAACGCTATTGCTTTTTTGTTAAATTCTTTAATTTGCAAATCACAGACCGGGGTATCGGAAGAAGGAAAAGAAGTTATCAGTTTTATTTTGTCCTTAAAATCTTTCAGGGTCACTTCTTTTAAATCTGTGGAGATAACTCTGAAATTTGGAGCAAGCGTGTTTAATTTTAAATTCCTACCTACAAGCGTTAATGGGGCACCTTGAAATTTTGTTTGTCTTTCCATAACTCCTCCCCCTTTTGCACAAATTAGCTCAAGATAAAATATAGGCGGCAGACAAATCTACCATTATCTGTGTTATTAATAATAGCTCGAAAAAAGAACGGGTCAATGATTAAATTTTATATAAAACACACCTTTTTCCATCCTCATTTTTCATAATTTTTCGTCCTTATACGCAAAGCGAGCAAACATCTCATTCCCCTCTGTGCTCTGGTTTCTGGTTTCTATATGTTATAATAAAATATGCCTTTAATCACCCCATTTGACCCATGGAAAAGCAAACATTGCACATGTCCGCCTAAATACAGCCTCTCTGCCTACACCGGCTGCGGTCACGGATGCCTTTATTGTTATGCTTCCTCTTACATCAGGAATTTTTCTCAAGCACGGCCAAAAAAAGATTTTTTAGAAAGGTTTGAAATGCAAATTAAGAAGATACCAAGGAATTCAATCATAACCATGGCAAATTCATCTGATCCGTATCAGGATTTAGAAAAAAAATTCCGGTTAAGCCGCAAAGCGCTGGAAATTTTAAAAGATTTTGATGTCTGCGTAAATATTGTTACAAAATCTCCGCTCATAACCAGGGATATCGACATTTTAAGTAAATTTAAAAATATTACGGTGAGTTTTACTTTGACTTCTTTGGATGATAAAATTGCAAAAAAAATTGAACCTTTCCTGAATTACGCTCCTAAAGAAAAACTGGAAGCAATA
>JBAZGZ010000075.1:0-7862 GCA_041652615.1 Candidatus Omnitrophota bacterium
GCAACGGATGAAGCCGGGCACAATCAGGATCTAAGAATGAAAATTACCTGTATCGAACGAATCGATAAAATGGTTATTAAAACTATTGTAGAAAATCTCAGAGATAAGGATTACCGTATTTTAATTACGCCTGACCATCCGACACCTGTTTCACTGCGTACCCATACTGACGAACCAGTGCCTTTTGTAATGGCAGGTTCCGGCATAAGGCCTGAGAATTTTTCAAATTATTGCGAGCTTGAAGCCTCCAGCTCTAGTCTTTATTTTTCAAGCGGTTTGGATTTGATGCGGTATTTTCTTGGGAAATAGATTAAGTTACCCCGCCTCACAAAGAGGTTATGAAATTCCCCCGAGAAATTCCTTCGGAATTTCCGGGACTAAGTCCTCGGGATTTTTGCCTGAAGGCAAAAATCCCAGAGGGTCTTCGATAATTTCATAACGTTCGGTGGGGTTAATTCGCACTATCATTTTTTCTACGCCACCTGGGCTTGAAAAAATGATGTGCTCATTAAGGAGTAAACCATGGCGTCTAAATTAATTGTACAAAAATATGGCGGATCGTCTGTCGCCGACGTAAAGAGGATTGAAGTTGTTTCTGACAGGATTGTCTCTTATGTAAAAAAAGGGCATAAGCTTGCGGTTGTTGTTTCTGCCATGGGCGATACAACCGATGAGCTGATAGAATTATCAAGAAAGATAAATCCTGATCCTTCAGAAAGAGAAATGGATATGCTTATCTCAACCGGCGAACAGATTTCATCCGCCCTTTTGGCAATGGCTATCCACAAAAAAGGATATGAGGCGATTTCTTTTACCGGCGCACAAGTAGGCATAATTACTGACCGGTACCATACGAAAGCAAGGATTGTGAAAATTGAAACTGAGAGGATAAAGAAGGAATTGGCCGCGGGTAAAGTTGTTATTGTTGCGGGTTTTCAGGGTAGAAGTATCCGTTCTGAAATTACAACGCTTGGTCGCGGTGGGTCAGATTTGAGCGCGGTTGCGCTTGCGGTTTGTCTTGCCGCCGATGTGTGCGAAATTTATACTGACGTCGAAGGCATATATACGGCTGATCCAAGAATTGTAAAGGATGCAAAAAAATTAAAATATATAACATTTGATGAGATGCTTGAGCTTGCTGCCAGAGGTGCGCAGGTGATGCAGACAAGAGCTGTTGAAGTAGGTAAAAAATTTAATATGCCTATATATGTAAGATCCAGCTTTTCGAAAAAGGAGGGCACGATAATCATGGATAAGATGCCGCGCATTGAGGAAGCAGTTGTAAGGGGGGTTGCTTTGGCTGAGAATGAAGCTAAAATAACCGTTTGCGATGTTCCGGATAAACCGGGCATTGCCGCAATGATATTTACTGAGCTTGCAAAACAGAATGTTAATGTAGATATGATAGTCCAGAACGTAAGCCATAAGAAAATGACCGATATATCTTTTACTGTTCCCAAGGATCGCCTTACAAAGGGGCTTAAGACCGCAAAGAAAATTTCTGATAAGATCGGAGCAGGTGATGTTGTTTTTGATGAAAATATTGCAAAAGTATCAGTTGTTGGAGTGGGTATGAGGTCGCAATCCGGAGTTGCTGCCAAGTGTTTTTCTTCCCTTGCCGATAATAAAATAAATATAGAAATGATTTCTACTTCAGAAATCAGTATATCCTGTATAGTAAAAAGAGAGCTTGGTAAAGAAGCTCTAAAGGTTTTGCATAAGGCGTTTGAACTTGATAAAATAAAAGGATAATTAAGAATTGTGTAACGTGTAAAGTGTAATGTGTAAAGTGAGTGTAATGGATTTATGTGTAAAGCCATTACACAAGTAAACATTCCACCGGCATTACACATTACACGTAAAACTTTACACAGTTAAGATTGTTGTAGGGGTTTAAAAAACAATGAAAAAGATTTTTATTTACGATACAACGCTTCGTGATGGTGCTCAGACGGAAGGAATTTCTTATTCCCTTCATGACAAGATAACCATTACAAAACATCTCGATAATTTTGGGATTGATTTTATCGAAGGTGGCTGGCCTTATTCTAACCCAAAAGATAAGGCGCTTTTTGAGTATTTTAGGAAGCATCCTTTGCGCAAATCTAAGCTTGTGCCTTTTGGTTCAACTGCTCATCCGGCAAACCCCGCGCATAAAGATAAAAATCTTATAAGTCTGGTAAATTCCGGCACAGAATATGTAACTATATTCGGCAAAACCTGGGATCTGCATGTGCGTGATGTTCTTAAGGCAAAACCCGAAGACAATTTAAGAATAATATTTGATAGCGTGAAATTTCTTAAAAGCCAGGGGAAAAAAGTATTTTATGATGCCGAACATTTTTTTGATGGCTACAAAGCAAACCCGGATTACGCATTAAAAACATTAAAGGCAGCCTCTGACGGCGGAGCCGAGTTGCTTGTTTTTTGCGATACTAATGGAGGCACGCTTTCCTGGGAAGTAAGAAACATCGCGAGGAAAGTAAAAGAAAGCCTGAAAATCAATAATTTCGGTATACATTGCCATAATGACTTGGATTTGGCGGTGATAAATTCCATCATTTCCGTTGAAGATGGTTGCAATCATATTCAAGGAACGATAAATGGTTATGGAGAACGTTGCGGCAATGCTGATTTAATATCCATCATAGGGATATTACAGCTTAAAATGGGTTGTGCCGCGGTAAGGCCGGAGAAATTAAAAGAACTTACCGGGGTTTCGCATTTTGTAAGCGAGGTAAGCAATGTCGCGCATCGCGACAGCCATCCGTTTGTCGGAAGAAGCGCTTTTGCTCATAAAGCAGGGATACATATTGATGCGGTTATTAAAAATCCGCTAGCTTACGAACATGTTCTGCCTTCATTGGTCGGAAACAAAAGCAGATTTGTTATTTCTGAACTTGCCGGAAAATCCACACTTGTGGTTAAGGCAAAAGAGCTGGAATTCGATTTAGATAAAAAATCTCCCCAGGCAAAAAGAATCCATAAGCTGCTTCAGGAACTTGAAAGGCAGGGCTATCAGTTTGAGGCTGCGGAAGGATCCTTTAAATTGCTTTTACAGAAAGAACTGAAAAAATATAAAAAATTCTTCAACCTTTTGGGCTTTAGGGTAAGCGTAGAAAAACGCGAAGATGGTAAACTTATCTCAGAGGCAGTAATTAAACTTAAGATAAATAATAAGTTGGAGCACAGTGCTGCAGAAGGTGACGGCCCGGTAAACGCTCTTGATAATGCTTTAAGAAAAGCGCTTATGAAATTTTATCCGAGTTTATCAAAAATGCATCTTACTGATTTTAAAGTGAGGGTTCTTGATGAAAAAGGCGGAACTGCCGCTAAGGTTCGCGTTCTTATCGAATCGCAGGATGAAAAAGAAGATTGGTCAACCATAGGTCTATCCGAGAATATTATTGAAGCAAGCTGGCAGGCATTGGCTGATTCGGTTGAGTATAAGCTTCTTAAAGACTCCACAGAGAATAAGAACATATAAATAGATGCTAGATCCCGGATGCTTGATACTCGTAAGAAAAAAACAGCAAGTATCTAGTATCGATAATCTAGCATCATTTTCCTCCTTGTTGCTTCTTAAAATATATGTCCGCTAAGAATATCAAAGGTTATTTTAAGATAAAGGAGAACGACCTCTTTTATTATCCTCCCATAAAGCAGACAAATAAGCTTTCACACAGTTTCAAAATTTCAGGTAAATGGCGTTTAGATAAGAAGTGCAATCTTGTATTTGATGTTGATGAATCATGCAATGATGTTTTCGGGCAATCAATAGGTTTTTCTGCGAAAATAGAGCATACATCTAAAGATTACCTTGAAATATCTTTACTTAAACGGACGACTCCGAGTTTACGTAGTGTGAATTCTGTAAAATTGAGAGGCCGCTGGAAAGCGGATAATCATAATAATTTTATTTTTGAAGTCAAAAGAGCAAGCGGTTACGATGAACTAATTTTCGGAAATAACTGGCAAATCACAAAAGAAAACCAGATTGTATTTTTTTACAAAAGAAAATTTCTTAAAAAAGAAATAATAAATTCTTTCATTCTTAAGGGAGATTGGAAACTCTGGAAAAATGCCATTGTTTTTAGCGTAGAAAACGAAAAAGAATCAAGACTTAAATTCAGGGTTGCTTTTAACAAAAAGCAGGTGGTATTTAAAAAAGAAAAAATAGATTTTACCGTCGGCATAGAAAAAAGTTCTTTAAAATCTTTTTCTTTATTCGGAAAATGGAAACATGTTAGCGATACGTTGGAATTCAGCACTAATTCCGGACAAAAAAAGAAAAAATGGATTTTCCGCGCAAAGAAAAATCTCAGCGGCGGCAAAGAGCTTACCTTCGAACTTATAAACACAAAAGGTAAGCCTCTTGGCATCGAATTAACGTTGTCAAAAAAGATTTTTCAGGATGCCAATCTATTTGTAAGAGTCAAGAAAAGTACGGAAAATAGGATAGAAGCAGGGTTTTATATGCCTTTTTAGGAAAGTGGTTGCAGTGATTATGAGAATGATTTCAGTGATTAAGGATAAAGGTTAACCAAGGTTAATCCAGGTTAAACAAGGTTAATCGAGGTTACATATAAACATAAATCGCAGTTTTAAATCTTTAGGCAACCTAGATTAACCTCGGTTAAGATCGATTAACCTTGGCTAACCTAAATTACAGGCTTCATTTTTTAATTTTTCCTGTTAAAATAATCCAAGACATTATGAATATAAAAACCACTATTTTATTATTTTGCTTTATGGGTATTGCTATGTCATCCCGCGCAGAAATACTTGTTTTAAAAAATGGTAATACCATAGAAGGCAAAATTATTGAAAGAACCGATAAATACATAAAGGTAGATATATTAGATATACCGATAACCTATTATCTTGCGGATGTCGATAGCATAGATGGGCAAAAGGTTATTACGCTGCAAATTGAAAACAAAATACCGGTCAAAGAGAAGGTTGTTTTGATAAAGGAAGAGGGTTCGCCTTTGTCCTTCGCCTCCGATAGTAAGCTTTCTTTGGGTGAGCTTAAGGAAGCGCAGGAATGCCTTCAAAAAGGCACGGGCTTCTTTAAAGAAAAAAAATATAAAGAGGCAACGCTTGAATTTGAAAAAGCGCTTAAAATAAATCCTAAACTTGCGGAAGGGTATTATGGTTTAGGTTATGTTTATACTTCAACTAAAAGTTACCCTGAGGCGATAAATTATTTTAATAAAGCCCTTGAAGCTTCGCCAAACTACGCTGAGGCTTATATCGGCCTGGCTTATATCTCAAGTATTCTGGGCGATTATGAACAGGCGATAGATTATTACCAAAAAGTATTAAAGATAAAAAAAGATAATTTGGAAGCATATAATGGGCTTGGCTTTAGCTATGCTTCCTTGGGGAAAAATAAAGAAGCTATTGAGTACTTCAAGGAAGTTATAAAAATTAATTCCGAGTACGCCCCGGCTTATAGCGGTTTAGGGGTACTTTATTTTTCTCTTGGCCAGGCTCAAGAGGCAAAAGAGAACTTTCTTAAAGCCAAAGCAATACTTGAGAAAAACAAAGATATTGAGGGTGTTAAGGCGATAGAAGAGTACCTTAGCATGGATGGTAGAAAAACAAACGCTTCTACTTCATTAATATCGGGGTTAGATAATGCGATTGTGGCTCCTGAATCGTATTTATCAACTTCGTCTTTTACGGAAACATTTACCAATAAAAAATGGGGCTATTCTTTTAACTATCCATCGACCTGGGAAAAAATTCCTAAAGGAGAATTAAAAGAAGGTATAGCAATGGGAATTAGGCCAAAAGAAGATTCTGGTGTAACGATAGAAATTCAAAGAGGGGATTTTCCGGATAGCGATATAGAAGGAAAAGAAAACTTACGTGAATTAATGGATGAAGTGTTTGTTGCTACTGGTAATCTAAAAAAAGAATCCATCGAGTCCATTAATCTTTCTGGCGAACCAGGATACCGTGTTATATACACTCTTAAGAAGGCTGTTGTAATAAAAGGTACTAGTAGTTTAGATGGTATTAAAACTATTATTGCAAAACATTTCTTTGACTCCTATTTCATGTCTCCGGTTTTTTCGTCAAAAAAACAGGACAAAAGATTTTTCCATATTAAACTGCACTACTTGCTTTACGAAAACCCTGAAGACGTCGTAGAGGGAATTAAAATTAACCGCGAATTTACAGCTAATTTTATGGGGAAGAATGAGCTGGTTAAAAAACATCTTCAAGAAGCAAACGAAATTATTAATTCATTCCATGTTTTAGAACAGTAATTATGATATAATTGCAAAATTCAGGTAATTAAAGGAATTATTGTCATTTAATGCCTAGGTGATATAATTTACAAATATCATTAGCCGCCTATTTAAATAAGGAAAAACTTATGTATCCAACCTGCAGCGAAGCTGCAGCTTCTTATCTTTGTTGGATCCATCATATGAAAGTTTTCGGCAAGAATTTTTTAAAGAAAGAATAATATGGTTATGTTAATAAAAGCTGGAACAAAGAGATGAAAGGTTCAAACATATTAATAGAAAGCTTACTTAAAGAAAATGTCGAGGTTGTTTTCGGCTATCCCGGAGGCTCGGTTCTGCCGATTTTTGACGCGCTTTATGACGCGAAATTAAAGTTTATATTAACGCGTCATGAGCAGGCAGCAGCGCATATGGCTGACGGTTATAGCCGCGCTACAGGAAAGGTGGGAGTTTGCCTTGCTACTAGCGGGCCTGGGGCGACTAATCTTACAACAGGTATCGCTACCGCTTATATGGATTCAATCCCCATGGTTGCCATAACCGGCCAGGTGAAAACTTCTCTTATCGGCAATGATGCTTTTCAGGAGGCTGATGTTACGGGGATTACACGTTCTATAACAAAACATAACTATCTGGTAAAAGATGTAAAAGATTTGGCCAGGACGATAAAAGAAGCATTTCATGTAGCATCTACCGGCAGGCCAGGCCCGGTGCTTGTTGATATTCCTGTGGATGTGCAGCAGCAGGATACAGAGTTCGTGTGGCCGGAAAGTGTTATTATGCGCGGGTACAAACCTAATTATTACGGCCACCCCGGACAGATAAAGAAAGCAGCGCGTTTGATTGCGCGGTCAAAGAAGCCGGTTATTTATGCCGGCGGAGGAGTTATAGGTTCAGGTGCGCATTATGAATTAAAGGAACTCGCTGAGAGGATGCAGGCACCAGTGACGATGACCCTTATGGGGCTTGGCGCATTTCCGATAACGGATCGTCTCTCTCTCGGTATGCTTGGTATGCATGGGACTGCTTACGCCAACCACGCAATAATGGAGGCGGATTTAATTATTGCCGTAGGCGCCCGTTTTGACGACAGAGTTACCGGAAGGATCGATGCTTTTGCTCCTCATGCAAAAGTTATACATATAGACATAGATCCGTCTTCCATAAGCAAGAATGTTAAAGTTGATATCCCGGTTGTAGGAGATGTTAAAAATGTATTGGGCCAGCTTCTTGAAGAGATAAAACAAACTCCTGATACGAGCGATTGGCTCAAAATCGTTGAAGCATGGAAGAAGAAATATCCTTTAGCCTATCGGGATAAGAATAAAATCAGTCCGCAGTATATCATGGAAGAAATTTATAATATTACAAAAGGCGACGCTATTATCACAACAGAGGTAGGGCAAAATCAGATGTGGGCGGCGCAATGGTACAAATATCTGCATCCGCGTTCATTTATTTCAAGCGGCGGTCTTGGCACAATGGGTTTTGGTTTTCCCGCGGCAATGGGCGCAAAGATCGGTTGCCCCGAAAAGACAGTTTTTGACATAGCAGGAGACGGTTCAATACAAATGAATATCCAGGAACTTGCCACCTGTG
>JBAZGZ010000076.1:0-7786 GCA_041652615.1 Candidatus Omnitrophota bacterium
AATAGTGAGGCAGCAGCTTTTCAAACCCTAGTGGTGCAGAAAAGCTGCGTAGCCGAACTACACCGGCGAGCGTCAAAAAATTATCGTAGAGAATTTTTTGACATCCCCTGCGAGCCGGGGTAATTAAATTATAATGGACAAAAAAATACCGGAAGAAACCATAATCAGGCTTTCTTATTATCTTCGAGCGCTTTCTTATTTTATAGAGGCAAATAAAAAAGTAGTATCAAGTCGTCAGCTTGCCGATTTTCTTAAAATCAGCCACCATCAATTAAGGAAAGATCTTTCTTATTTCGGGCATTTTGGAAAAAAGGGCGTAGGTTATTCCTGCCCCAAGCTTATCGGTAACATAAAAGAAATATTGGGCCTTGATCATGAATGGAATGCTTGTGTTGTTGGTTTTGGAAATTTAGGCAGGGCACTTTCTTTTTATAAAGGGTTTCGCGACCAGGGGATATGTGTTAAGGCTTGTTTTGATGTTGATAAAAATAAGCAAAACAAAACCATAAAAGAAATATCAACCTATCCTTTAAAAAAAATGAAAAGCGTTATAAAAAAGCAGAATATACGCATAGCGATAATTACAGTACCAAAAGAATCAGCAAAACAAATAGCAAGAATTCTCTATGAAAGTGGTATAAGGGCAATACTTAATTTTGCACCTGTCCGGCTTGACGTTCCCGGGGATGTTGTTTTAAAGGACGTGGATTTTACCTGCCAGCTTATCTACCTTACCTACCGGCTTAAGCTTATAGAAAAAGGAAATTTACAATGAAGCCATAATTTTTCAAAGTGAAAAGACTATTTAGCATGAAATCCAATTGTCTTCTTTTCTTTTTCCGGCGGCGGCTCCAGCAATTGTTTAATGGCCTGAAATACAATTGCAAACTGTTTATCATATTTCTTTTCTATCTCTTCAATCTTACGTCTAATACCAGCATTAGTTAACAGCATTCGTTTCAGCTGAATAAAGGCGCGCATAATTTGGATATTTACTTGTATAGCCCGTTTACTGCGTAAAACGCTGGAAAGCATGGCCACGCCTTGCTCGGTAAAAGCGTATGGCAGATAGCCTCCGAAACTTTTTAATGATGGTATCACATTTTGTGATACCAAATTTTTAGCCTCTTTCATTACAAGCTGAAACATAAAATCTTCCGGAAAACGCTCAAGATTTCTTTTAATCTGCTGCCGAAGAGCTATGGCTTTCACGCCATAAAGTTTAGCCAAATCTCTATCCAGCATTACTCTTTTACCACGAATCAATAGGATTTTTGTAGCCACTATTTCTACTGAAGTAACATTGGGCATTTTTCCTCCTTTTACATATAATACCGTAGCGTCTTTATAATATTATCCTTAGTGTATAAGGTCAGGCACAAATATCCCTTTAATATAATAGACGCATGAGTTGCCTAAATTCTTTCAAATAAATTTAATTTTTATTCTAGTTTAAGGAAGATTAAATATCGGTGGCTGATGTTTTCGTTTAATCCAGGGAAGAATTTTATATGAGGTTTAATGTGTGAGTAATTAGATTTTACCTGCTAGCTTACATACCTTACCTACAGGCTAAAGCTTATTGAGAAGGAAAGTTTGTAATCGCAGATTATCAGAGGACAGAAGTTAGAGGACAGAAGACAGGTGGTAGATAACAAAAATTAGACAATAGAGATTAAATCTTTCTGTCATCTGTTCTCTGTCATCTGACTTCTGAAAAAAAGACATGCGAGAGAGGGGATTTGTATGCAACCTTCGCCAACGGCGAAGCGCCGAAGGCTCTTGTTGCATCCAAATATTACTATTGTAAAGCTCTGGCTATCAATGTGGCTTAAAATCTTGGAATAAATAAAGACATGCGAGAGAGGGGATTTGTATGCAACCTTCGCCAACGGCGAAGCGCCGAAGGCTCTTGTTGCATCCAAATATTACTATTGTAAAGCTCTGGCTATCAATGTGGCTTAAAATCTTGGAATAAATAAAGACATGCGAGAGAGGGGATTTGTATGCAACCTTCGCCAACGGCGAAGCGCCGAAGGCTCTTGTTGCATCCAAATATTACTATTGTAAAGCTCTGGCTATCAATGTGGCTTAAAATCTTGGAATAAATAAAGACATGCGAGAGAGGGGATTTGAACCCCTACAGTATTGCTACCGTTAGCCCCTCAAGCTAATGCGTCTGCCAATTCCGCCACTCTCGCTATAAATAGAGAATAATATATATCACACAAATGGGTTGCTGACAACTACTTCTCAGGAGGTTCTTTTGTCGAAAATATATTTGCTCTCAGGAAATTTTTTCGCAAAGCCCTTGGCTTCAGCTCCAAGAGAACTTATTTCCGCGGTATGGTGGAATTCTTTGTATAAATTTGTGATTATACCTATAGAAATAGTAACAAACCCGAATTTACGCACTTGTCCATCTCTGCCCTTGGTTTCTATGTAACCCTTGACTCTGTCCTTTTCTTCAAAAAACTTTGGAGAAACTTTATCAAAGTCGCTGATTATTTTTTTCGCGATATCTTCCGCTTTATCCGGAGAGGTTATGGCAAAAAAATCATCGCCTCCGATATGGCCTATGAAATCACGAGGCGTGCCTTTTTCTTGCATTGCGCTGATTAATATTCGCGCAGTCTCTTTTATTATCTCGTCTCCTTTTTCGAAGCCGTAATAGTCATTCAATGCTTTAAAATTATCGAGATCTATATAAAGCGCCGCGAATTTTTCTTTACTTTTTATTTTATCGTCAAGTTCCCTATTCAAGGAAACATTACCCGGGAGTCTTGTCAGCGGGTTTGCATCCAGATTGATATTAGAGCGCCGAATCAGCATTCGCGCGCGCGCGGTAAGTTCCTGCGGCGAAAATGGTTTAACCATGTAATCGTCTGCGCCAGACTCTAAGCCTCTGACTTTATCTTCAATTTCCCCTTTTCCTGTCAGCATAAGCACCGGCAGGTGTAACAACAAAGGGTCTTTTCTTAATACTTTGCAAATATCCGGCCCCTGCATATCAGGAAGCATGTAGTCCAAGACTAAAAGATCAGGTACTTCATTTTTTAATTTCTCAATCGCTTCATTCCCTCTCGAGGCCGAGATAACAGCATATTCATCCTCAAGAGTTACCTTTAAAAGGTCAAGGATATCCGGGTCGTCGTCTACCACCATTATTTTTAATTTAAGCATGTCGCTTCGCTCCACACAGATTAGCACAGATTTGAAGGCATAGATAATCGCAGATGATTTTATCTGTGATGATCTGCGATATACTATCTGTGATTATCTGTGTTTAAAGGGTTGTTTCTTTCGCCAGTTTAAGCGTAAAATAAAAAGAACTGCCTTTGCCTATTTCTGATTCCGCCCATATTTTTTCTTTGTGCATTTCAATAATTCTTTTTACAAGAGAGAGGCCCAGGCCGGTACCTTTAATTTCCGCGCCGGCTGCATTTTCTACTCTAAAAAATTCCTGAAATACTTTTTCCAGATTTTCTTTTTCAATACCATACCCGGTATCAGCTACAGATATGGTAGCTTGATTATTGGCTACTTTAGCGGTTATTTTTATTTGTCCGCCGCTGGGCGTAAATTTTACGGCGTTGCCCAATAAATTGATAAAAACGCGTTCGATGAGATTTTTATCTATGTAAACCAACAATGTCTCCGGCACGTCAAAGATCAAATTTATTCCTTTTGTGTGCATTTGCGGAGAGAGGAATTCCCCTGTGTCCCGAATTAGTTTTGCAACGTCAGCCGGCGCAATTTTTACCTCTGTTTTTCCTGACTCAATGCGGGCGATATCTAAAAGGGTATTTACCATATCAACAAGTTTGTTTACATTTTCATCTATAGTGAGGAGGCGTTTTTTTGCTTCCTCAGGCAGCTTACCGAATTTTTCCGCAACCAAGAGCGATGAAAATCCTTTTACCGAGGTAAGAGGCGTTCTTAATTCGTGTGAAACGCCGGAAATAAAATCGGTTTTTGCCCGGCTTATGGTTTCTATTTCCCGGAGGCTTTTTACCAGTTCATTTGTTCTTTCTTTTACCTTTCGTTCAAGGTCATCTTTTGCGTTATAGAGTTCTTCAAAAAGCTGGATATTATCAAGGCACTGTCCAAGGTACATGCAGATAATCGAAAAAATTTCTTTTTCCGCCCGCCTTACGTCGATTGGAATAACCATGTTTGCGAGAATGAAAATCGCGTAAATTTTTTCTCTTGCCTTTACCGGAGCAATAAGGAAATCGCGCGTCGCAAGCATAGTCATTAAATCTTTGGTTCCTTCGGTATCCGCGGAAATAAGCGGCAGTGCCTGCACCAGTTGTTTTTTGTGCAGGATAAAGTTTTTTATGCCTTCAATTTCATTACGTTCGAAACCGACATTTACTTTTTCTTCAAGTTCGGTAGTTACGATAAGGCCCTTTTTAAAACCGAGGTCGTTTATGGTCTTTTCGTCTATTTGAGAAAATAATTTTTCTTTATCGAGAATGTGCAGAGATGCAATAATCAGGTTTTTAAGCAGCGTCAGCTTATTTAACTTGTCTTCCACTTCTTCCTGGTAGAGCTTAAGTTCCATATCTCCCTGGATTATCATTTTAGCCTGATAGTCCAGCTCCCTGACAGTTCTATTTAAGTGCTCCACATTTTTTTTAAGAACAGTGATGAGTTGTAATTTGTTAAAAAGATAAAAAGTCAGGATTATTATCGCTATAAAGAGAAAGGCAGCCGAGCCTAAGATTGGGCCCATTTGAGACATGTTTTGGTTTGCAGCAGCTACTTCCATAAGGTCATCAATATATTTCCGGCTTCAAGATTGATTTCTCTTGTCTCGGTTTCAGAGAAAAAAGAATAATCGGAGTAAATACCTATTATTTTGAATCTATCGCCCAGATATTGTTTTATGATCCTGCTTTCTTCCTGCGCGTAATCCTTAAGTATCCTTTTTCTTACCATAGAGTTTACCATAAAGACAAGCCCTTCTCCATGTTTCTTTATCGATTCAAGCTGGATTTTAAGCGATTCAGAAAAAGCCTGTGAATGAAAAAGCATAATGTGCCCTTGGGCATTTTCTTTGGTATTTCCTACACAGGCAAGTGAACCATCATCAAGGCATTCAATGACATTTATAAGGCGTATCCCGCTTGGAGAATGTATGCCTATGGGGTAAAGCGAGAAAAGATGGTTTTTCATAAAAGTATCAAATTTTGCCCCAAGATAATTCTTATAAATATTTATCGCCGGCCTTCCGTCTATCTCCATGATTATGCTTTTCGAGTTTATGGTTTTGGTTATAGTAAATGGCCTGCCCAAGGGGATGAATCCGCCGATACTTAAAGATGTCGTTTTAATCCCGGATCCCACAACACTTACCAGCCCTTCGGATATGGTATTGTTGACTATCTGGTAGTTTTTCACGGCGTATTTTTTTATAAACCCTGCGCCAAACACGTTAAGCGACCTGCCTATGGCAAGCTCAAGGCCTCGAAGATAATTGCGGTAATTATATCTGTGGGAAAGAAAAGACATAAAGAAGCCTTCTTCTCTTGAGAAGTTTTTTAAAGACATTCTCAATGAAGATTCTATGTTTTGAGTCGAATCGTCTTTAATGAAAATTTCTCTAAAATTCACATCCTCTTTGTTAGTTGCAAACGCGGCGATGCCTTCTTCGATTATCCGGTCTTCATAATTTAAAAACGGGCTCATGCCACCGATGATGCTTTGCGGTTTTAAAGCAAAATTTATTGTATTTAAAACTTCCTGCGGGTGGTATTGCGGAGTAAAGAATATAAAGATGTGCTTTACTGTTTTTGGGAAGACAGATTTTATCTTTAAAGAAACCTCTTTAGCGGCATCCGCGCCTTTTTTCTCACTCAAAGCTAGAGCAAACTTTCCTTCCATTGTATTACAATAAAACAGGGTGAGAGAATAGTCAATATGTTTCTTATAATATAGCATAAAGAAAACTTGACAAAAACAAACTATCCTATATACTTATTTCTGTAAATAATCATAATTGATTATTTGGAGAAATATAATGAATTTTGAAGAATTTAAAAAGAAGACACAACGGTTTCCTTTTGTGTTGGCGAAAGAAGTGCTTAAGTTTGAAAAAAATAAGCAGCTTTTGAAAAATCAGCTTACGCGCTGGGAGAAAAAGGGGCATATTCTAAAACTTAAACGAGGCATCTATTTGCTCAACCAATATGACAGAAAAGTTACGCCCAGCAGGTTTTATCTGGCTAATCAACTATATGAGCCGTCATATGTCAGTCTTGAATCGGCATTAAGTTTATATGGGATTATCCCGGAAAGGACAGCATCAATTACATCAGTTGCAACAAAGAAGACCACGCGTTTTAGAAATGAGTTTGGCGATTTTATATACCAGCATATGAAGCCCCAAGCGTTTAAGGGTTTTATTCTAATCCGGGAAGACAACGGCTTGGAGGCTTTTGTCGCAAAACCAGAAAAGGCGGTTGTCGATTTTTTATATCTTCATTTAAGAGAATTCAGCAGTGATCCTATGGAAAAATTACGTGAATCATATCGTTTCCAGAATTTGGATACACTCAAAAGGGGATTAGTGATGGAGTTTTCCCGGTCTTTTGCAAACGCAAAACTAACGAAAATCTGTGCTTTATTATTTAAATTAATTAAAAAAGAGAGGCAAAATGATTGATGTTATTAAACAATTAATTGCCGCTACCCCTGATATTGAAGGAAAGCTCAACCGCGCGCGCGAATTCTTGCAGATTGTTATTTTAAAAATTCTTTATGACAAAGCAACTCTTGATTGTATTTCCTTTACGGGCGGCACAGCATTGCGTATCCTGTTTGACTTGCGCCGTTTCTCAGAGGATATGGATTTTTCTCTTGTTAAAAAAGAAGGGTATAATTTTGCAAATATTCATCAAGAACTTATTTCCGGGCTTAAGCTTCACGGATTTGTCGTTGAGGTTAAGTCAAATGAAGAGAATAAAGTAAATAGTTTATTGTTGCGCTTTAGCGAACTTCTAAAGCCATTGGGTCTTTCTCCTTTACACAGTCAAAAATTAGCCATCAAGTTAGAGATAGACACAAATCCGCCCATGGGAGGGCACCTTGTAGACACCTTAGTAAACAAAACATATATATTTAATGTCCTGCATTTTGATTTGCCATCTCTTTTTGCCACCAAGCTACACGCTTGTTTTTACCGAAAATATACTAAAGGCAGGGATTATTATGACTTTCTTTGGTATACAGGAAAGAAAATTAAACCAAATTATATTTTACTTAATAACGCCATTACTCAGACGCAAGGTAAAACTCCGGAAATTAACGAAGAAAATCTCAAAAGTTTCCTTTTAAAACACATTAAACAGGTAGATTTTATTAAAGTAAAACAAGATGTTGAGCGTTTCTTAGAGGATAAAAGCGAATTGAAACTTCTAGAGTTAAAAACGATAAAACAGGCTATTGAAGCAGCATATTAATCCCCTTGCCAGAATTCCACGGGCTACGCCCGTGGATGAATGGCGGATGGGGGCGTCGCCCCTCAAGGGGCGAACAAAAATGACCCATGGGGCTCCAGGCTACGAAAGCAATTCCTAAAAAAACTTTATTAGCGCTAAAACTGTGCCTTTTCCGTTCATAAGCCACGCCTGCTAAAGCAATTTTATCCCATCGCCTTTGGAAGCAAAATTTATTAGAAGATTGTAATTGTAAGTGCGAAAGATAGGGTGTAAAAAGATGCCCCATAGCTCTCAAAATCTGTTATTTTGTAAGGTGACAAAACCAACAAATAACAGGAGGG
>JBAZGZ010000077.1:0-3688 GCA_041652615.1 Candidatus Omnitrophota bacterium
GAGGCCTTATTGTGGTATTTTTTGAAGTTTTCGCAAGGAAAGTTTCCTTGAAAGGGCTTTCTTCAGTGGTATTCGGTATGGCCCTTGGAATCCTGCTTGCCTGGATATTTAGCAAAGCGCTTGAGCTTTTTCTTCTTCCAAAAGACGTAATGGACAACGCTAAGGTATTTGTTACTTTTGTGTTTATCTATTTTGGCCTGACCCTTGGCCTTAAAGGTAGAGGAGAATTTAACTTAATTATTCCCTATGTAAAATTTCAGCGCAAAGAACTTAAAGAAGAACCCATCGTAATAGATACCAGTATAATTATAGACGCGCGAATACTTGACATAGTAAAAACAGGTTTTTTAGAGGCGCGCTTTGTTGTGCCGCGTTTTGTCTTAAACGAGCTGCAGGCTCTTGCTGATTCAACAGAACATATGAAGCGTCAGAAAGGTAAACGCGGCATAGAGGTTCTGCATTCTCTTAAAAAAGAACAGAATATCGAAGTTGAAATTTACAGCGAAGACGTTGAGGGCGTTAAAAGCGTGGATGAAAAAGTGGTCGTGCTTGCGCAGACGCTTGATGCGAAAATTCTTACAACCGATTATAACTTAAATAGAATAGCGCAATTGCAGGGTGTAAAAGTTTTAAATATAAATGACCTGGCGAATGCGCTGAAGCCTACTTTTGTGGCGGGGGAACGTTTCAATGTAAAACTTATAAAAGAAGGAAAAGAGCATAACCAGGCAATAGGTTATCTTGAAGACGGAACCATGATCGTTGTTGAAAATGCCAAGTGGCTTATTGGAAAAAATGTAGACATAGAAGTAACATCTATTTTGCAATCCCCCAGCGGAAGGATTATTTTTACTAAATTAGCGCAATAATAAAGCCTATCAATATTAAGTTACGAATGTTACGTAGGTTACGTAGGTTACGAATGTTACACTCAAATCAAGTGATTTCAATGTAACCTTCGTAACTTTCGTAACACCCGTAACCTCCGTAACATTTATTAGAACAAATATGCTTTTCAATGTCGGCGTAGTTATAGTTTGTGCAGGTAAGGGTAAACGCTTGGGTCAAGATAAAGCCGTAATCAAGTTAAAAGGAAAACCCCTTTTTTTTTGCGCATACGAACTTTTTGAAAATATAAAACAGATAAAGCAGATTGTTATTGTTTTAAGAAAGGAGCATTTTGGAGAGGCAAGAAGATTAATTAAAGATAAAAGAGTGATGTTTTGTGAAGGCGGTCGCGAGAGAAAAGATTCAGTGCTAAACGGGGTCTTGGCTTTAGATGAATCGATAAATTATGTGCTTATTCATGACGGCGCCCGGCCATTTACCCCTAAAAATGTTATACTTAATATAATAAAAGAGTTAAGGAAGTTTCCCGCGGTAGTCTGCGCAGTTAAATCAAAAGATACGTTAAAATCAATAAGCAAAGGTTTTGCAACAAAGACTCTCGATAGAAACAATATCTTTCTTGTGCAAACTCCTCAAGGGTTTAAAAAAGATACCATAATTAAAGCATACGGTAAGCTTAAAAACCGGGTAAAAGTTTTTGATGACGCCGGCGCGTTAGAGTTAATGAAAGGAAAAGTAAAAATAGTTGAAGGCAGTTTCTCCAACATTAAGATAACATACCCTGAAGATATTTTGTTGGCAAAAGCTATATTTGGGAGTAGAGAGTAGAGGGTAGAAAGTAGAGAGATGAAAATAAAACCAGAAATTTTTAGAGACATCAAATTCTTTAGTTAAAGCAATGGTCATAATCTCTCTCTACTTTCTACTCTCTACTTATAATAATTATGAAAAACTATAGAGTAGGTCTTGGTTTTGATGTGCATAAGTTCTCAAACAAAAAAAGAGAGCTTAAACTTGGCGGAGCAATAATATCTTCTCCTGTGAGTCTTGAGGCAGTTTCCGACGGAGACGTATTGCTGCATGCTGTTTGCGACGCGATTTGCGGAGCGTGTTTACTCGGCGATATCGGGGACCATTTTCCTCCTTGTTCAAAAGATTCAAAGAATATTGATAGTAAGAAAATAGTCAAATTCGTGTTGAAAAAGATTTCAAAAAAATTCAAAATAGTTAATATAGATATTACCCTTATATCGGAAAAACCGAAACTCGTTTCTTATAAGAAAAAAATTACAAACTCTCTTAAGGCAATTTTTGCTATGAAGGAGATAAATCTTAAAATAAAATCTAAAGAAGGCCTTGATATCCTGGGTTCAAGAAAAGCAATGTCCTGCTTTGCGTTGGCGCTAATAGAAAAGATATAATGAAAAGAAACCAGAAACCAGAGTATAGAAACCAGATGATAGAAAATAGAAACGGAACGGTAAAATTTCTTAAATTGTCTTTTACGCTCTGCGCTCTGGTTTCTGGTTACTGGTTTCTAGATTAATAATATGCTAAAAATACTCAACACTTTAACCAGGCAAAAAGAGGATTTTCTGCCTCAAAACTATCCTCAAGTAAGGATGTATACCTGCGGCGTAACTGTGTATGATTCCTGCCATATCGGCCATGCAAGAAGCCTTTATATCTTTGATGTTATGCGCCGCTATTTAAAATATCGCGGTTACGATGTAAAGTTCGTTCGTAACATTACTGACATAGACGATAAGATTATAAACCGGGCAAACGAATTAAAAACAGATTGGAAATCGCTTGTTGAGAAATATATAGCAAGTTATTATGAAGATTTGCTTGCCTTAGGTGTAGATAAAGCTGATTTTGAACCAAGGGCAACAGAGAACATCCTGGATATGATTAAATATATCGAAGCTTTGATTCAAAAAGGCTATGCATACACGTCAGGCGGTGATGTTTATTTTGACGTAAGAAAGTTTCCGGGATACGGAAAGCTATCGCGTCAAAACATCGAGGAGATGGAAACAGGTGTAAGGATCGAGCCGACAAGTTTAAAAAAAGACCCGCTTGATTTCGCGCTTTGGAAAGCTTCTAAAGAAGGCGAGCCTTATTGGGATAGCCCGTGGGGCAAGGGCAGGCCCGGCTGGCATATAGAGTGTTCAGTGATGAGCCAAAAGTTTCTTCAAACAGAGACATTGGATATCCATGCCGGAGGACGTGACTTGATTTTTCCGCACCATGATAACGAAGTCGCACAGGCAGAGGCCTATAGCGGAAAGCCTTTCGCTAAATATTGGATACACCACGGGCTTCTGACGATAAACGGACAGAAGATGTCAAAGTCATTGGGGAATTTTGTGACTATACATGATTTTATTAAAAAATATAAAGATGCTGATTTATTAAAAATTTTCTTTTTATCGGCGCACTATTCACGCCCGGTAGATTATACCAATGAAAAAATAGAGGAAGCCAAAAGAGCTTATGAGCGTATTGACAATCTTATGCAAAAATTAGAGCAGCGCTATGGTGTTAGAAAAGTTAATGCAGGCGGCGGCACCGATGTATTCGGTCAGTTTAAACTGAAATTCGATGAATATATGGATGACGATTTTAATGCACCAAGGGCTTTGTCAGTGCTTTTTGATATGGTGAGCGAGTGTAATATTATTTTTGATAGTGATAACAAAGATAAAGACTTAAAATTAATTTATGCTATGGATATTATTAAAGAGATGGCTGATGTTCTTGGTTTAGCATTCCTCAAAAAGGTATCCACAACCATATCGGAAGATGAAATAAGTTCTCAGATCAGTACAAGGGC
>JBAZGZ010000077.1:3698-7725 GCA_041652615.1 Candidatus Omnitrophota bacterium
ATAACATTCGTAAAAATCTTGAAGAAAAAGGTATTATTTTAGAAGATACCAAAGAGGGGACAACATGGCGCAGAAAATTATGAAAAAAAACGCGAAATTTATTACTTTTGAAGGTTCCGAGGGGAGTGGTAAAAGCAGTGTTATCGGGTTTTTGGAAAAATTACTCAACGAAAAAGGATTTACGGTAAAAATTTTCAGAGAACCTGGTTCTACGCGTATCGGTGAAAAAATAAGAGAGCTTCTCCTTGATAAAAAAAATATGGAATTATCACCATACACAGAATTGCTGCTTTATCTTGCCGCAAGAACCCAGCTCATTGAGGAAAAATTAGCAGTGGATTTGGAAAAATTTGATTTTGTCATTTGCGACAGATTTTTTGATTCAACATTAGTGTATCAGGGCTATGGCCTGGCCTTGGGCAGCATAGTTGAAAAGTCGGTAAAAATGTTTTCTTTGGGTTATACCCCTGATCTTACCCTTGTTCTTGATGTACCGGTTAAAACCGGACTTCGCCGCATAAAGAATAAAGACCGCATCGAATCCCGCTCCATCGACTTTCATAACCGGCTAAGAAAAGGGTATCTCACTCTGGCAAAGAAGTATCCAAAAAGGATAAGGATAATCGATGCTGACTCGGATTTGAAAAAAATTTATATTAAGGTAAGAAAAATTCTCAACGAAAAATTCACTGTTTTAAAATGATAGATAATTCAAAAAAACTGCTCGATTATTTTTCTCTTTTAAAGCAGAAAAGCTTAATCGGCAGGTCATATCTTTTTGTCGGTGATAATTTTGAGCTGGTTCGCAAAATAGTTAAATTGATAAATTGTAAAGAAGATAAAAACTCCTATTGTGATGTATGCTTTGATTGTAAGAAATTTGATGAAGGAACTCATCCTGATTTATTTCTGGTAGAACCAAAGAGTCTGAATATAACAATCGAGACTATAAGGGAATCACGGCAATTCATTCGCCTTAAAAGTTTTTCGGCAAACAAGAAGGTAATTATAATAAAAGAAGCTGAAAATCTGGGAGAAGCCGCGGCAAATGCTTTCTTGAAAACCCTTGAAGAGCCGCCAAAAAATTCATTTATCGCGGTTTGCGCCGAGAAAATTGACAGTCTTCTTCCGACCATAGTTTCCCGTTGCAGTAAGATTTTTCTCCCTTACAGCGAAAGCATATCTGATGATTCGCAGGCCCTTCTGGTTAAGAGTTTCTTAAGCGGGCAAATGCCGGAATTTAAGGGGCGCATTGAATTTTCTTCGTTTATTTGGACATTGGCGGTTCTTTTGCGCGACAGGCTGTTGTCTCAGGCTGGTCAAAACAACCGTTTGCTAAAAGAGGAACATTATGAGATAATTCACCGGGATTTTAAGCTAAATAGCGATGATTGTATCGAGGCATTAAGAGATATTTTTGAGATTTATGCGGCAAGCGCGACAATTAACGAAAAGCTTGCTTTGAATATAATTAAGGAGAGACTCCAATGAAGGTAGCTTTGGTAAGATTAAGAGAATCAGGACAGGTAGTAACATGCAAGATAGAGGAAGGCGTTAACATTAACGATTATGTTATAGTCGAAGCGGATAGGGGGACAGATTACGGAGAGGTCGTAGAGATAAATGAAGCGGAAGTCCCCGCGAAAGGTTCTTCCAGAGAAGCCAGCCTTAAAACTATACTAAGAAAAGTCTCGCCTGAAGATCTGAAACATATTAAAGAAAATGAACTGGACGCCAAAGAGGCCATGCGCCAGTGTTCCCGCAAAGTTGGAGAATATAAATTGGCGATGAAGCTTGTTGACGCTGAATATTCTTATGACAGGAAAAAGATAGTTTTTTATTTCACTGCCGACGGGAGAGTGGATTTCAGGGAGCTCGTTAAAGACCTGGCCAAGGTTTTTAAAATAAGGATAGAAATGCGCCAAATCGGTGTGCGCGACGAAGCAAAATTATTCGGAGGCATTGGCCCTTGCGGCCAGGCTTTATGTTGCGTGAGATTCCTGAAAAATTTTGAGCCGGTTAATATGAAAATGGCAAAAACCCAGAGATTGCCGCTTAATTCAGGAAAAATTTCCGGTATCTGCGGAAGACTGATGTGCTGTCTTTTCTATGAATTCAAGACGTATAAGGATTTAGCAAAAGGGCTTCCTAAGGAAGGAGATATAATAGAAACTTCCCAAGGCAAAGGCAAGGTTGTTTCGGTAAACATCTTAAAGCGTACGGTTTATGCTGAGCTTGAAGATGGGAGAACGGACAAGATAGTATTTCTCGATTCTGCCGAAGAAAAAAAACAAGAGTAATAATAAAGGTTAACCAAAGTTAATCGATGTTAACCGATGTTAATCAAGGTTGCCTAAAGATTTAAAACCGGGCTTTATATCTACCCGTAATTTTGGTTAACCTAATTAATGAGTTTTGCTTCAAATGCTAATAGATGCCCACTGCCATATCAATTCTTTAAACAAATCCACACTTAACGACGTGCTTGTTTCGGCGTCTGATAATTACATATTTCTTGATTCAAGTATAAATGTTGATAGCGCCAGGCTTTCCCTGGAAATAAATAGTAAATATCCTTCTGTTTATTCCGCAATAGGCTTTCATCCGTTTTCTGTAAAAGAATTTTCTGATATAACCATCGAAACATATAAAAAGATGTTACGGGAAAATAAAAAAATATTAGCCATTGGGGAGATAGGCCTTGATGAAACAGCGCAAGTTCCACACGATGAGCAGGAAAAAATTCTTAAACGCTTCTTCTGGCTTGCCAAAGACGCAGGCCTGCCTGTGCTTATTCATAACCGGCTAAAAGAGCCGAAAATCTTTGCCATGCTTGATGATTTTTTTGCTTCCTACGAAAAGGTTATTTTCCACTGTTTTTCTTATGATTATGAAATGCTGCAAAGAATAACCGATAAAGGCGGTTTTGTTTCCTTTTCTCTTAATATACTCAGGAAAAAGAAAGCCATAATTGATTCATTCATGAGGTGCCCGTTGGAAAATCTTTTACTTGAAACCGATTCACCTTATATGAAAATAAATGACAGGCCTTCAACTCCGCTGGATATCAAAGAGGTGTATAGTTTAGCGGCATCTGTTAGAAAAATTCCGGCTAAAGACTTAGAGGAAGCCGTGTTGGCTAATTTTAAGAAAGCTTTTTGTTTAGACGGATACAGACGGATTGTTACGGATTCAAACGGATAAAAAATATCCGTCTACATCCGTAGCAATCCGTGACATCCGCGATAAAAATATGAAAAAAGTAGTTATACTTAAAATAGAGGAATACGACTTTGATGTCCTCAAAGAAAGAATAAAAGCCGCTATAGGTAAGCACTTTTTGGCCAGCACTATTTTTACACAAGGCGATAAAATATTGCTTAAACCAAATCTTCTTCTTCCCGCAGAGCCCGAAGAGGCGATAATCACGCATCCGGTTTTTATTGAAGCAGTCGGTGCTATTTTTAAAGAAATGGGCTGTATGGTGGCTATTGCCGATAGCCCGGGAGGATTTGTCGGCAACAAAGATATGGATGATGTTTATAAAGATACGCGGATTAAAGAGACGGCATTAAGACAAAATTTTGAACTTTTTTATCCGAATCAAAGTGTAATTCTGGAAGGTTTTCCATTGTGCTGGTGGACTAATGGTTTTAAGATGGTAAATCTTCCTAAGCTTAAAACCCATGATATAATGACCTTAAGCTTGGCCACTAAAAACCTTTATGGGTGTATAAGCGGTATACATAAGAGCTATTTACATAAAGTACATCCGAAAACAGCTGATTTTACGAATATAATCATAAAACTTTATAAAATGATAAAGCCTTCTCTGAATATAGTTGATGGCATTCTTTCGTTGGAAGGTAATGGCCCCGCCAAAAGAGGAATTCCCAGGAAGCTCAATGCTGTGGTAATAGCTGATGACGCTCTTTACTGTGATTACGCGATAAGCAAATTACTTGGCCTTAAAGATGATTTTAATCCGCTCGTAAAGCAGGCGAAAAAAGAAGGCCTATTAAATGAA
>JBAZGZ010000078.1:0-7717 GCA_041652615.1 Candidatus Omnitrophota bacterium
CGGGATAAGCAAGGTCGCGCCCACTTTATTGCCAAGATAACCCCAGTTAGTGCCGCTTGCCCAGTTTTTATTTATACCGTAATGCAGATTAAAAAAACCTTTATTCCCGGCATAAAAATGATACAGGCCCAAACCCCCTCCTAAATTATTGGAATCCCTGTCTTCATCAAGAGTAGTTGGCGCCCACATATAATTCTCGTTCTGATATTTTAAATAACTCTGAAGCATATTCGTGTTTCCCAACATAAGGTTATAAACCACACTCGTAAAAGGCATGGAAAGATATGACCGCTCGTTAATAATTGTATGAGTATAGCCCGTAGGAAAAGTAAGCAGGCTGTTTTTAAAATAAAAACTTGGCTGGGTTACGAATGTATTAGACATCTGGTTAAAAAATCCCAAATCATTCTGCTTGCCGTAATAGAAAAAGTATTGTTCTTTAAGCCCGAAAAAGTCACTAAAGCGGTGGTCATATTCTGCCTGCGCAGTGTAAACATAACGGCTGTCGCCTTCATCACTGATGTCGACAGCCACGCCGGTATCGCCGGGCTTTAACAATACGTTATCATCATACTGCCAGGCGGTACCGAAAGAAAATTTCCAAGGGCGCGTTTGATATTCGCGTTCGCTTATCGCGTCAACATAGCTATTGGCAAAATTCGCCATATTTGAATTCGGGTCAACAAGCACAACCTCTTCAAACGCTCTTTTTGCTTCTTTGGTTTTGCCTGATTTTAGTTGCGCGATGCCGATCTGATAATTCGCCGACTGGGTCATAGATTTATCAAGCGCTTTTGCATCTTCAAACGCGGTTATAGCACCAGGGGTATCACCGTCTTTTAAAAGGACTAAACCCTTTAAGAAGGCTGTCTGCGCCGGACGGATGCCTTCGTCCTCTGCCTCAACAATCCACTTCTTTGCTTGGTCTAATTCGTTTAATTGATAAAAACAATCTATCAGCTCCATAAGGGCGCCTTTGATCTTCGGCGAATACGTAACCGCGTCTTTTAAATACGGAATTGCTTCTTTGTAATTTTGTAGTTGTTTATAGGTAAGGCCTAAATAATACGCGGCAAGCGAGCTTTGAGCATTTTCCTGCCTTGCTTTCTTTAAAAGGCTCAAGGCTTCTTCATAATTTTCGTGTTTATACTGCCCGATGCCTAATTCAAGCGAAGAATTTGTTTTTGGCTTGGTTGATTCTTGGGAATTTTTAACGTTTTGTGCTTCGGAGGAAAAACCAAATGAAGTTGTTACACTTAAGCTCAAAACCGCGGCAATAAAACTTTTCTTAATTATCATACTGCCTCCTTTTGGGCTTTTAGACCACATAGACACAACCAGATAAGTATAGATTGGAAACTACACATGTCAAGAAAAAACTAATCAGCACTAATTAGGGACACATCCCATTTTTCGGCCTTCCTCTCCCTTTATTATTCAGTGTAAAATTCAATTTTTCGGCCAAATCGTTAACGAAACTTTTTGAACCAAAAGGTATACCTTTATAAATAGACTGTCTTATTTTTTCACTATCCGTTTCTTTATCTTCATATAAAAACTTTACATATTCGTTCCGGTTGCCATAATCTTTCCAAACCGGTTCTATGCCGGTATATGCCGATTCAGCGGAAACGCTTATTTTCGCGCTTGACCATTTATATAAAAATGGCTCCGTGCAAATATTAGCCCTAAGCGGATTTCTCTCAATGTATTTTGCAACAGCCCAAAGATATGAATCCGTATCAACTATACAAGAATGGAATCTACATTCCCATAACCTTCCGGTCCTTTTATGTTTCTTATTAATATGCTGTGTAAACGTTAAACTCAGCTTCTGCATCATTTTGGCAAGTGAATCTTGGTATTGAGGCACAATCAAAATATGAACGTGATTATTCATTAGGCAATATGCTTTAATTTTGCAACTACACTCTA
Organism: Candidatus Omnitrophota bacterium; assembly: GCA_041652615.1. Lineage (GTDB taxonomy): Bacteria > Omnitrophota > Gorgyraeia > Duberdicusellales > 4484-171 > JAJYOP01. Next base: position 1,936 of record JBAZGZ010000078.1, read on the forward strand.
CAGAATATTTTTTTAATAATCCTAAATAAATTTCCCTATCCTCATCGTCAAAGAATATATCCTGCCGATTATTTCCTCTCTGAATAATATGATGAGGGTATCCTTCCGCTACTATTCTTGCTATGCGTGGCATATTTTCAGCAAAATAAAAAAATAAATGGGATGTGTCCCTATTCTATTAAAGTGAAAGGTAAGGACATCTTTTGTTGTGCTTAATAATTTCACAGTCCTGTTTGCAAGGTTGTATTTGTATCAATATCTCACTATTAGGAATATTATTCCTGATACCGTTCTCCAAAAACGAAGCTATCTCATAACCTTTCTGAAACGCCAAAAACCGCGGTAAAACAATTTTAAATTCCACGAATTTCTTGCGTCCGGCAGTCCTGGTTTTTAAATCTTTAAATTCACAATACTTATCCACATACATTGCCAACTGTTTCACAATTTCGATTTTGCCTTCTTCTTCCATCGAAGCATCAAGCAACCTCAAGAAAGCATGTTTAGCTAACTTAAAAGAAGGTATGGTTATAATGATACTTACCAAAAGCGCGGCGAGAGGATCAACGTAACTGGCAAGCTCCGTCCGGCCTCTTGATTGCAGAAAAATAGTCAGGACAAAAGCGGCGGTAATAGCGAAAGAGATAAAACACTCGAGAAAATAATGTAACGCTTCCGCCCTGATTGCCGGAGAAAAACTTCTTTTAGCCATCCTTAAGATATAAAACCCGCCTAAGAAATTTATAATAACGCCAATGATACTGGTAGCAAGGCCGAGCCAGGCGGAATTAATATGCTTGGGATGTAAAATACCCATAATCGCCTGAGAAGACATTGCCAAGGCAATACCTATTAAAACAACGCCTTCCATTACCTCACATACATGTTCTATTTTTCCATAACCGTAGTTATGCAATAAATCTGCCGGGCGGTTTGCTATTTTTATGGAATAAAACAATATGACCGAAACGACTAATGCCACAAAAGAGATTCCTAAGTCCACAGCTATCGCTAAAGAATTTACGAAGATAAGCGTAGCGGCCTTAATAGAAAACAGCACAATATTGCCTAAAAGGCTGATTTTTACGGCACGTACCATATAGTCATTAGCTTTCATATTCATTATTTACCTTCTTATTTTTAATATCTATCAGAGGTGTTATCGATCTTAATGATTTTTGCGCGCAGCATAAACAAAAGGCAAAAAATATCTCCTCCATGATGCATCTGTAGACATAAACTGGTTATCTCCCGCAAAATAATCTACCAGCGCTTCCCGCACGCGGGCAAGTTCTTTAAGCCGCGGGAATCCTTTAGAGGTTTGCAAGGTCAAGTCCATGAGTTCAAGCGCACGCTCAAAAGCCTGCTGACAATACACTGTATTATCTTTAGCGCGCCAATTTAATGCCCGCTCCACTTCGCTACCAACATTTGCCATTTGCTCCAAAAATGGCATTTCCTTCCAACGACCTGCGGCAAGTGTTTTGTGTTGATATCTCATTGGCCAATTATAACTTAAAAAAATCTCTTCGCAATATCAAAAACAAGAAGATAGAAGAGTGAAAATAGAAGGGTGATGTTTTTCTGTCTGTTCTTTTTCCTTCCATCCTCTATCTTCGTTATCCTGTTCTCTGGTTTCTGGTTACTGGTTTCTTTTAAGTTATCTTTATTACAATTAGCGTAATATCATCGTGCTGCGTGGTTTTAGGCTCAAATTTTCTGATATCTTTTGCCAGGCGATCAAGGATATCCTGCGCGGCTAAATCCTTATTAGCTGCCGCAAGCATTGCCAGCTTTTCCTTACCATACATTTCTTCCTTGGCATTAGTAGCCTCAGTAACACCGTCTGTATAGAATATAAACAAGTCTCCCTTTTTAAAACCAATCTGCCCGCCTGAATATGAGTTATCCATGAGGCCCAAAGGTAAACCTTCTTCCACATCCAAAAATTCCGGCGCTTTTTCCTTTGTCAAATACAGAACAGGCGTGTGTCCGCCGCTGGAAAAAACAAAAGTTTTGTTTTTTAAATCAAACAGAGAATAAAAAATTGTTACAAAAAGATTAGAACCTGCCTCGCTGACTAATTTAGAATTTAACTTGCTAAGCGTAACTTGCGGCTTAATATCTTTACCTATGAATGACTTAAAAGCGCCCACCACCATAGCCATAAATAAACTTGCCGGAATTCCTTTTCCCGAAACATCGCCGATCATTATCCCGATTTTGTCAGAGTCAAATTCAATAAAATCATAAAGATCCCCTCCAACCCTGTGCGCGGTAAGCATAGTCGCCGCGACATCCAAACCCCGAACAGTCAAAAGTTTTTTTGGCAGGAAACTTTCTTGTATTTTTTTGGCTATATCCAGCTCGCTTTCGTAAAGCAATCTCTTTTTCCATTCGGCTACATACTTATATAATGTAACCGCTATATACACCAGGAAGATAACAAAAACCGGACAGAGCAAATCTATCCATAAACCAAAGAAATCAAACAACAGAAAAGCGGCAACGATAAATAAAATGGCCGTCGCAATTGATAACAAAAGCCCTTTTACCGGCTTTGTTTTTAGGGTAAGTGCGGAAGCAAAAATACCCAAGACAATCAAAATAATAAAATTTAGCGGCTTGCCGGCGCGCGAGATAAACTTTTTGTTAACCATCGAATTAAAAACTTCAGCATGAATTCCTCCTGCCGGGTATAGTTTTTCAAACGGGGTAGGATGTATATCGCTGGTGCCGGCCGCGGTAAGGCAAACAATACAAACCTTATCTTTAAAAACATTTAAATCCAAAACCGGATCTTGCCCGATAAAACCGGCGGTGTAGGAGTTTAAGACATCTATGTATGAATAATGTTTATAATTAGCTCCCCATTTACCGGAAAAGTTAACGATCATGTTTGAATTTTCATCTAAAGGCACTTTCATCCCGTTACCGCAATCAATATATTTAGCCGGCACGAATTTTAACGCTTTCTCGTTAATCCCAAGGTAATCGCAGGAAAAAAGGAATGAAATGAAAGGATAATAAGCGTTTTTATATTTTATATAGGCAGGAATCCTTCTGAATTTTCCATCAATGTCCGGAACGAGATTTATATGGCCTTCGCCTTTAACCAAAAACCTGAAATCATCCAGGCTTTTTGCGCGATAACCGGAAGCAGAAAGCACTTTTGTATTTTTCTTTGTGTTAATGTCCAAAGCAAAAGGCAAGTAAACATTATTACTTTCTTTTATTGCTTCCTCTAGCTCTTTATCCTGGCCTTCTTGTTTTTCGCTAAAAAACATATCAAGGAAAATATATTTTGCTCCCGCATCTTTGAGCGCCTTAATCAAAAGAGTATGGTTATTTCTGTCAAAAGGAAATCTGCCTAATTTCTCAAAAGTATCTTCGCTGATTTCGATAAAAACTACTTGGTCGGTGGTAGTAATTTTCGGCCGTAAAATGAATCTTAAATCCAAAGTTTGGAGTTCGAAACTGTCGAATAGACGAAAATATGAAATAGTAAATATGATAAGAATAAAAAAAGAAGGGACAGCGAATCTGACGAGTTTTTTAAGAGTTTCAAGTTTCATTTTATTTTAACGCAGATACACGCGCAAAAACGCAGATTTTCGCAGATAATCTATCCGCAAACATGTGTATGTAATCGTGGGAAGCCTGCGTTGAATTATTATATTACCACTAAGTTGGATTGGGGACAATACAATAAAATGTTACGAAGGTTACGGATGTTACGGGAAGTTACGAAAGTTACATTGAAAGCACTTGTTTTATTGCAACCTTCGTAACCTACGTAACTTTCGTAACATTCGTAACTTAAACCACGCTGTTTACTTTTACCTAAAAACCCTTACAATATCCTCTATGTTTAAAAAGGCATTAAAAACCTTTACCGATATTGTTCTTCCGAATTTATGCTTCGTTTGTGACGAAAAAATAACCTCAGGCCATCTATGCAAAAAATGCCTTGAAAAGATTGAATTTATCTTGCCTCCATTATGCAAGCTATGCTCGCGAGCATTTTCCCCAAAGAAAAAACCAATATGCGGTAAATGTAAATCCGCAAACTTACCCTACGAACAACTTATCTGCATAACAGCTTATAAAGAACCTATAGCAAGCCTTATACATTTATTTAAATACGGAAACTACTCATATCTTTCCGATACCTTGTCAGTATTGATGATACAGCATCTTATAAGAATTGGCTTAGACCTCTCTAAATATGATATAATTACTCCTGTACCTATGCATAAGGCGAAGCTTCGCGAAAGGGGTTACAATCAATCAGAACTTCTTGCCAAGATAATAGCAAAACATTTTAACATTTCGTTAAGAAATGATATAATTAGTGTCAAATCTATAAGGCCTCAACAAGCCAAACTCAGCGGTAGAGACCGTAAAGAAAATTTAAAAAATTTATTTGAGGTAAAAGAAAATATGGAAGGTAAAAGCGTTATACTTATAGATGATATTTTTACTACCGGGCAAACCGTAAAAGAATGCTCTTACGCGCTAAAAAACAAGGGCGCCAGAATTACAGTGCTCACATTAGCCAAAACCCAATGAAAATACTAAGAAACTATATCCTCAGGGACTTTTTCGTTACCTTCTTTTTTTCATTATTTTTTGCAAGCCTTTTGATGATACTTATAAATCTTATGATGGCATCCCAGCTTGTAATAAAAAAAGGGATGGACATCGGCATGGCTTTGAGGATATGCGCTCCTTTCTTAGTAAATCTACTGCGCTACACCCTGCCCTTCTCTTTTCTTTTCGGCATTCTTCTTTCCATGGGAAGAATAATTTCCGATAACGAGATTGTCGCAATGAACATAGCCGGAGTCTCGTCATTAAAGCTTTTAAAAATTTTCCTGATATTAGGTTTTATGTTCTCGCTCGTACTTTATATAGTAAACGACAAAGTAGACCCGTATTTCCATTATCAATACCGTTCGCAGATGAAAAATATGTATTCCAAAAATATTTCTGCGCTTATAGAGCCCGGGGTGTTCATGGAATCTTTTCAGAATTACATATTATACGTTTCCGATAAAGACGGTAATAAGTTAAAGAATGTTTTTATCTATGAAGTTGGGGGCAAAGAGGGAGTCACAAAAGTAACATACGCCAAAAAGGGCGAATTTGTCGTAGAGAACAATGTCCTGAAGATGAAACTGGAAAACGGTTTTCGAGACGAAAGCGCTTCTAATAATAAAAAAGAGCTGTTCCGGCTTAACTTTGAAGTATTTTTTGTAGATATACCGATATCAAACAAAAAAACGGTTAAAGTAGAAAAGAAAGCCTCGGACATGCAGATAAAAGAGCTTATTGAAAAAATAAAAGATTACAAAAAAATGGGCGTAGACACGCGTGATTTAGCAACAGAACTTCATAAGCGGATAAGCTTTTCCTTTTCAATGCTTACCTTTACGATTCTCGGTTTCGGAGTTTCACTGATGGTAAGGCACAGAGAAAAATCAATCAATTTTGGAATAGCTTCCGCAGGCGCGCTTGTATATTTCTTACTCTTTATCCCCGCGGAAACCCTCATCGAATACAAAATGATCCCCGCTTTCGTAGGGATGTGGTTTCCAAATGTAGCCCTTCTTTTAATCGGAGGCTACTTCCTTTATAAAAATGCGCATTTTAGATAAATATATTCTAAAAAAGATATTTTCCTGTTACGTATTTATACTTTTAGTATTTATAATACTCTTCTTTATTATAGATATTTCCACTACCCTTTCGGACATTCTAAAATCAAAACCTCAAATCC